>JAFAKL010000494.1 GCA_019235445.1 Verrucomicrobiota bacterium
CGTCCGAGCCTCCTGCCGGAGGCGATTCCGGATATGGTTAGCATAGCGTTTATCACTGGAGAGGTAATGAGTTCGGGGGTGTACTACGCTGGAAACGCCGGCAATCGCCGGCGATGGTTTAGTACTCTTCTAATTTAATACTCTTCTATTGCCTGGCTAGTCGTGACCCTTCTTTTATTCCCGCTGTCGGCAAAATTCTTTGCCCCGGATTGGATTATTCGCCGCGTCTCCATAGGACGCGACACGTCCCCGACCAGCCGAGGGTTGGATCGTTTCCACCGTATCAATCTGGCGCCGGTAGAATTGATCTCGCAATTCAATCTGAGAGTGCGCAGCCGCTCTAATCCCTCTGTCGCCCTCGCAAATTGACTCAGAGTTTGGAGTCTAATTGATTCTGTATTGTTTCAGAAAGCGTCAGGGATGAGCTTCAAACCCAAACAGAGATAGATTTTGCTGAATTTTAGGATTTTTGATTGACTCTTATGATCGGTTTTATAACCTTTCCCGGTCAGGCACTGAAATCCCCCAGGAAACAAGAGTCGTTCACTTGAAGAACCATTCACAGTCAGCGTCTCTCCCACTGAGTCCCGGGAGCAGATTATGCCCAGTCCAAAGTGCAACTCATTATCGATCCCACCTCCGCCAGAAAAAATTGGGCGGCAACTGAAAAATTGAAACGATACCAAAAATGAAGCTAGCAAAATTTGTCATGCCAGGCTTTGCCGTGATGGCAATCTTCCTGAGCTGTATTCCTGCCCAGTCTGCCGGACCCAAGGTCAAAATCGGCGTTACTATGGCCCTGTTTGACGACGTCTGGTTGACCCTCGTCCGGGACGCGATGACCAAATGGGGCAAAGCCCACCCCGATATCGAACTTACCATTGTAGATGGAAATAACGACAGCGCCAAGCAGCAGGGCCAGGTGGAAAACTTCCTTGCCCAGGGAATGGATGCCATCGTCATCCTACCCGTGGATACCGCCGCGACCGGACCGATGACCAAGGCCGTCGTTAAAACTGGTAAGCCCTTGGTTTACGTTAACCGCAAGCCCGCGAACCTGCCGAAGGGCGTCGTGTATTGTGGTTCCAACTCGATTGAAGCCGGCATCATGAACATGGAAGAACTTGGTAAATGCATGGGCGGTAAGGGAAACGTGGCCATCCTGATGGGCGAACTGGACAATGAAGCCGCCATTGGCCGTACGGAAGGGATTGAGAAAGTTTGCAAGGAGAAGTTCCCAGATGTTAAGATCGTCCGGAAACAGACCGGCAACTGGAAGCGTGAGCAGGGCAAGACCCTGATGGAAAACTGGCTGGCTTCCGGTCAGGAGATCGATGGCGTCGCCTCAAACAACGACGAGATGGCGCTAGGTGCACTGCAGGCCATCAAGGCGGCCGGAAAAATGGGCAAGATCTGCGTCGGCGGCACCGACGGCAGCCATGACGCCTTGGTTTCGATGGAAAAAGGTGAACTGAATAACACCGTGTACCAGGATCCCGTTGGCCAAGGTGAGGATGCTTTGGAGGCTGCTTATCTGATGGTCAAGAAGGAACCCGACCCGAAAGTGGTGGACGGCAACATCTGGATTCCCTACCAAAAAATCACGAAAGAGAATTTCAAGTCATTTATGAAATGACTGGTCGCTTGACCAGTGCCAGGCGGGCAGACTCCGCAAGGCAGTGGTCCTCGAACCAGCGAGGAGCCGAGCTATGGAAAACGAGTACGTGCTCGTCATGGAGGGTATCTCAAAACAATTCCCAGGCGTACGCGCCCTCAACAACGTCGAGCTTCGGGTCCGCAGAGGGACGGTGCATGCCCTGATGGGGGAAAACGGCGCAGGTAAATCGACGCTGATGAAATGCCTGATCGGAATCTACACGCCAGATTCAGGCACCATCACGTTCAAAGGCGAACGGCTGAACATCACCAGTACTCATTACGCGCTGGCAAAGGGTATTTCGATGATTCACCAGGAACTGAACCCGGTTCCCGAGATGACGGTGGCGGAGAACATCTATCTGGGGCGTGAACCAATGACCCCGTACGCCCTGGTGGACATGCGCAAAATGAATCGCATGGCCTCAGAGCTCCTGGAGCGGCTTCATATCAAGATCAGGCCGACCGCCAGGATGCGTGATCTGAGCATTGCCAACATGCAGCTCGCCGAAATCGCCAAAGCGGTTTCCTACAACTCCGACCTGATCATCATGGACGAACCCACCTCGGCCATCACCGAGGCGGAGGTGGCCGTTTTGTTTGATATCATCAAATCGTTAACGGCCCAGGGATGCGCGGTAATCTACATCACCCACAAAATGGATGAAGTCTTCAAGATCACCGATGAGGTCACGGTTTTCCGCGACGGCCAATACGTAGCCTCTGAAGCCACCGCGAAGCTCACCCGCGACATGCTCATCGAACAGATGGTCGGCCGGACGCTTACCGCCATGTTTCACAAGGAAACCGCCGAGATGGGGTCGGTTTTCCTCGACGTTGTAAACTTAAGCGGAAAAGGCTTTCGAAATGTCAGTTTTCAGGTTAGGCGCGGCGAGATCCTGGGCCTCGCGGGCCTGATGGGAGCAGGGCGTACCGAACTGATGGACGGGGTTTTTGGGGTCACCCCGTCCAATGGCGGATCCATCAGGATCAATGGGAAACCCGTCAGAATCAGGTCACCGGCTGATGCCATTCGAAATGGGATGGCTTTGCTGACCGAAGACCGAAAACTGACTGGTTTGTACCTGAATGCCACTGTTCGCGAAAACATATTCATCGCGAACATAAACAGATACTTGGTAGGACCCTTTCTCCGGTTCAGCCAAATCGAGAAGGATTGCGAAAAGATGCGGGGCTTGATGCGCGTCAAGACGCCCAGCCTGATGCAGATCATCAAGAACCTGTCCGGCGGCAACCAGCAAAAGGTGCTGATCGCACGCTGGCTATTGACGGAACCGGACCTCCTGATTCTCGACGAGCCAACGCGCGGGATCGACGTCGGCGCCAAGTCGGAAATCTACCGGCTGATGACCGAATTCGTTCGCTCCGGCAAGGCGATCATCATGATCTCGTCGGAATTGCCGGAAGTGCTGGGAATGAGTGATCGAATCATGGTCATGCACGAAGGCGACAAAGTGGGTGAGCTTTCGCGCGCCGAAGCCACTCAGGAAAAGATTCTTCAGATGGCGACAGGGATGAAGATACCGACCAGTTTAGCTGCATAAGCGGATAAGGAAAAACGTTATGGCAAACCCCGGAGTGGTTACCACCGCAGGCGAGGCCGCGAAGCGGCCCGCTGGCGGTCAGATGCTCTCGAGCATCTTCAGCAAATACGGCATCTTCATCATTTTCGCCGTCATGGTGGTGGTGGCCTCGCTGCTGTCACCCGCCTTCCTGAGCGAAATCAACCTGATCAACGTCGTGCGGCAGATGTCCGTTGTCGGCCTGATCGCGCTTGGCGTAACGGGAGTGATCGTCAGCGGCGGCATCGACCTGTCGTCCGGATCGGTGGTCGGCTTGTCGGCGGTCGTGGCAGCCAGTCTGGCGCAGTCAACGGATAGTTCAGCCCCCTTATACCCCGGCCTTCAGCTTCCGTTTATCGCCCCGCTGATGATGGCCTGCGGGGTGGGCGCCTTGGTGGGTTGGATCAATGGAGGCCTGGTGGCGAAAACCCGCATCCCCCCGTTCATCGCGACTTTGGGTACCTACACCGCCGTTCGCGGCGCGGCGATGCTCTACACCAACGGTCGCCCCGTCTCCGATTTGACGGATTCATATGACTTTGTCGGCCAAGGCGCGTTGGCCGGTATTCCCGTTCCGATTCTCATCCTGGTGGTGATGGCGGTGGTCACCCACATCCTTTATGCCCGCACCAAATTCGGGAAGTACGTGTACGCCATCGGCGGAAACGAACAGGCGGCGCGGGTTTCGGGCATCAACACGGGCCGGTATAAGATGCTTATCTACATCTATGCCGGGTTGCTCGCAGGACTGGCCGGGTTGGTAGTGTCCTCCCGGATCGGTTCGGGGCAGCCGGGGCTTGGGGTCGGCTACGAACTGGATGCCATTGCGGCGGCCGTCATTGGGGGCACCTCGCTGTCAGCCGGTGGAATCGGGACCGTTGCCGGAACGATTATTGGGGCGCTCATCATCGGCGTTCTCAACAACATCCTCGACCTGATGAATGTATCGGCCTATTGGCAGCAGATTATCAAAGGGGCCATTATTGTGGGTGCGGTCATCCTCGACCAGCTCAAGCACCGTGGTGGTAAGTAAATATAAATAAACTTCAAATTAGGAGGGCTTCCATCTTCCTTCCAGGAGGCAGTGGGGCGTCAGCCACGCGGGAGGGGCGCCACTCTCTGCATAATAGTGTCAGAGTTGATCACCGATTGGCAAAACACCCCTAAATGCTTTGGAGCCCCGCTGCATAAAGTATGGAAATCGACACCCGCTTCCCGACTAAACTCAATTCGCTGTCCGAAGTGCCGGAACCATTTCGCGCTGCCTTGGTAGAAAGTTTCCCATCAGGAGAACCGGCCCGTTTACTTCTTTACGCTCCGGCTTTTCCAACGGAGGATGAAAAATCGTCAGCAACCGTGCTTGCCGTGACAAACACCGGTTGGCTTATAGCTTTGCCGACTGAAGACGCTGGCGTCGCCCTGGAAAAGTCCGATTTCAGCGACACCCTGTTTCTGGAGCTGACACCTGTTCTTCTGGAATGCCGGCTAAGGATTCTCTTTGCGGCGGAAGACGCGCCGCGATCGGTAGCAATTAGCTTCGAGACGGTCGGGGAGGACCTGTATCGTGAAGCAATCGATCTGATCCTCGCGGGCATCGATCCGAAACTCACAGCTGCAGCCGAACAGAATCGCCGGGACGAGGCTTTGATGCTTGAAGGTTGGCCCCTGAAAATTCGGAACGAGGCGCGGCGTTTTTGGCCGGGGGGACAACGGTTGGTGGACGCTATACAGTGGCCGGCTGTTTTCGACGCATCCCAGCGACAACTTGCTCCCGCCTGCGCCTTGTTGATCACTGAACGGGAACTCGTGGTGATTTCAGACGAGCAAAAATCTTCGGAAGAACCCCTGGCCGCAGATGAACTGGAGGAAAGTTTCGCGGGGATTATCACCTTTGTTCCTCGTGTTCGGTTGGCCGAGTTCCAGGTCAACTGTCGGGAACAGTGCGCGTTTCTTGCTCTCCAGGTCAAGGCAGCCCACGGGGAAGAAAAACTGGAGTACGCTTTTCCGTCTGGCAACGAAGCGGCGGTATCCAAAGCCATGGAGCAGATGTTGCGCCCCGGAGCTTCGCGGGACCCGGCGAACCAGGCCGGTACCGAAATTCGGAAATGCCAAAGCTAATCTCTAGCCCTGGAATAGCTGTTTATAACTTTTCGCGATCAGGCACTGAAATCCCCCAGGAAATAAGAGTCGTTCACCTGAAGAACCAGTCACGGTTAGCGTTCTTCTAATGTCCGGGAGCAGATCATGACTGATCCGAGCGCAACTCATTATCGGCCCGACCTCCGCCAAAAAAAAGATTGGCGGCAAATTTGAAGCTATTATGAAACTCTGCGCTGTATCCGACAGTCTTGGACATCTTCCCTATGAAGAAGCTGTGAGAGTCTCTGCACAACTGGACCTTGCGGGTTTGGAGATTGGGACCGGCAATTGGTCTGCGGCGCCTCACGCGAATCTACAAACGTTATTGGAGAGTAAAAACGCCAGACAAGAGTTCCTTGCGGTCCTTGAGAGAAACGGGATCAGACTTGCGGCACTTAATTGCAACGGCAATCAACTGCATCCTATCGACGGAGGACGCCAAAGCATGGTGGTGTATGACACGGTTCGACTCGCGGAATTCCTCGGCCTGGAGACAATTATCCTGATGTCGGGCCTGCCTGCCGGCGGACCAAGTGACGTCAGGCCGAATTGGGTCACCTGTGCGTGGCCCTTGGAAAACGGCGAAATTCTCGATTGGCAGTGGAACGAGAAGCTTCTGCCTTATTGGCAGAAGCTGGCTGCTTTTGCCAGAGATTGTGGCCTGAAGAAGCTTGCCATCGAGATGCACGGCCATCAACTGATTTATAATGTTCCGACACTTCTGAAATTGAGGAAAGAGATAGGCCCAATCGTCGGTGCAAATCTGGATCCGAGTCATCTTTTCTGGATGGGAGCCGATCCGTTGGCGGCGGTGGATGCGCTGGGCGATGCTATCCTTCATGTGCATGCGAAGGACACCTATATCAATCGAGCTGCTGAAAGTTTGACGGGCCGGTTGGAAACTATCGATCACGCGAATGTGAAGGACCGGGCCTGGAGCTATATCACCTTAGGATACGGCCATGGCGAACAATGGTGGCGGGAATTCTGTTATCGGCTTCGATTGCATGGGTACGACGGTTGGCTCTCTATCGAGCACGAGGATAGCATTCTTTCCCGAATGGAAGGCATCAGGAAATCGATCGACCTGCTGAATCAGGCTGCGATCGATGAAGCAAGTGATTACTCGATGCCGGCGACGTAACGCTCCGGGTTCAGAATGGATTGGCAAAGATTTTTGGCCAAGTCGGAGGGAAAAGAGTTCGCTAATACCGAGCTTGGTTTCCCGGACGTAACGGACGGAGCACGTGGGGTAGCCTTTGTGGAAAGCGCGATGCGCTCGTACGCGGCCGGTGGTGGATGGACGCAGGTCGAGACGATTTAAACGAAATTAAAGAGGAGAAATTAGATGGTTAAAGTAGCTGTCATAGGAACCGGGTTCATCGGCTCGGTTCACGCGAGAAATATTGCGCGCCATCCCGGTGCGGAACTGGTTGCGGTGAGTGATGTAAACGTCGAATTGGCAAAGAAGATCGCGGCAACTACAGGAGCGAAAGCGGTAGCGAATGTTGCGGAAATATTTGCTAACCAGGATATTCAGGCGGTGTTAATTGCCACCTCGACCGATACGCATGTGGACTATCTCAAGCGTGCGGCTGACGCGGGAAAGGCGATTTATTGCGAAAAGCCGATCGGCTTGGACTACAAAGAAGCGGAACAAGCGGTGAGCGCAGTCCGTGCGGCGGGCGTTCCGGTCATGCTGGGATTCAACCGTCGATTCGATGCGAGCCATGCAGCGGTCAAGGAGGCTATCGACCGGGGCGATATCGGCAAGGTGGAGATCGTTCAACTCACGAGCCGCGGTCCGAAGCCGCCGCCAATTTCGTACGTCAAGGTCTCAGGAGGCCAACTGCGGGATCAAACGATTCATTTTTTTGACTTGCTGCGTTGGCTTACCAAGGACGAGCCGGTGGAGGTTTACACCATAGGCGCTTCGCTTGTTGACCCGGCGATCGGCCAGGCCGGCGACGTCGATACCTCCATTGTGTCGATCCGTATGGCCTCAGGGGCACTGTGCCAGATCGATAGTTCGCGTCGTGCCGCCTATGGATACGACGAAAGAGTTGAGGTCTTTGGCTCTGAAGGCATGGTGGAATCCTCACGACAGAGCTTCAGGGGCTTTTCACTTTACAAAGGGGGTCAGATTCTCAAAGACGGACTGCACCCGGGTTGGTTTGAGCGCATCGAGGGGAGCTACTTCGCGGCGATTGACGCTTTCCTCAACTCCTTAGAAAAGGGAACGCCACCCAGCCCTTCTCTCGAGGATGGACTCAGGGCTCAGCTCATCGCAGACAAGGCGACGGAGTCAATGAGGTCGGGGCAAGCGATCAAGATCGCTGGATAGGAAAGCCAAGATGGCCAAGGAAAATTTGCGATTGGAGGTGCATCTGGGAGTTAGTCCATTAAGTTGGACAAACGATGTGCTAGCTGAACTGGGCGGCGATATCCCATTGGAGATTTGTTTAAAGGATGCTGCGGAAATCGGCTATGAAGGAGTGGAATTGGGGAGAAAATTCCCCAGAGACGGTAAAAAACTGGCCGCAATTCTTTCAGAATATGGACTTCGGCTGGTCGGCGGCTGGCACTCAGGATTTCTCACCGAACGATCAGTAGAAGAGGAATGGAAAGCCGCCGAGGATCACGTCCGATTGCTCAAGGATTGCGGAAGTCAGATACTCGTTTACGGAGAATGCGGACTGATGACTGGCGCATCTCCGTGGGATGAACCTCTTAGCAAGGGCCCCGATTTTGAGCAAGTCGAGCTTTCAACCTACGCCGGCAAGCTTGGGGAATTTGCGACCGATCTGAAGGAGAGAGGGATTACATTAGCCTACCACTATCATTTAAAAATGTTAGTAGAAAAAGCGGAAGAGATCGATGCGTTCTGCGAGGCAACCGGGGAAGCAGTGGGATTACTGCTCGACACCGGTCACGCTTATGCTGCCGGCGCTGATTATCCCGAGCTTCTTCGGAAATTCGGATCCAGGATCGTGCACATCCATCTCAAGGATGTCCGGCCCAACGTTTTGGCAAACGCTCGCAAAAATGATTGGTCATTTAATTCAGCGGTCAGGGAAGGGATGTTTACAGTTCCCGGCGACGGTGGCATCGATTTTTCCGCCATCGGAGAGTTTATCCGGACTTCAGGGTATCGCGGCTGGGTGGTGGTAGAAGCCGAGCAAGACCCTGCTAAAGCATCTCCAAAAGTATATACTGAAAAAGCCTACCAGTTCGTAAAGAAGCTTCTCGCTTCATAAGTCACGAAGAAAACTAAAAATGCCTAATTCTTTAAATATTGGGTTGATCGGTTCGGGGTTCATGGGGCAGGCTCATGCTGATGCCTACCGACGGGCTGGAATTTTGTACCGAAACCTTGCTCGCACGCCGGTGTTGTACGCGATCGCAGATCAGAACGACGCGCTGGCGGAGCAGGCCAGGAGCAGGCTGGGCTTTGCCAAAGCCTATGGTGACTGGCGTCGGTTAATCCAAGACCCGGAGGTAGATGTCGTCGACATCACTACTCCCAATCATCTGCATGTGGAACCGGCTTTGGCAGCCCTGGAGGCGGGAAAGCATGTTTATTGCGAGAAGCCGATGGCGGTAAAGCTTGAAGATGCAAAGCGCATGGCCGCCGCAGCCAAAAAGGCAGGCGTCAAGACATTGGTGGCCTTTAACAACATCAAAACTCCGGCGGCGCTGGTAGCCAAGCAGATCATTGAGCGCGGGGAAATCGGTGAATTGGTGCGTTTCCGAGGCCGGTTTGATCAAGGTTTTTTTAATGATCCCTCTCTACCTTGGTCCTGGCGCTGCTCCAGGGAACTAG
>JAFAKL010000114.1 GCA_019235445.1 Verrucomicrobiota bacterium
GGCTGGTGACAATTTTGGAGCAAAGCGCCCAACCTCTGGCGGTTGAGGACGAGCGCCGCATAGAGCTCTCTTTTCGGCCTTTTCAAGTAATCTCGTTGAAGCTGGAGATTGCTCGGTGAAAAGCCCTCCGGAGGGCGCAATGTGTAGCCCGAAACGACTCTGGCGGAATAATCCCCGCGTTCCGGTCTCACAAAGTAATAACCTGAGTGAGCGTGGAAGAAGCTTGTGACTCACGAATTAGACTTGGAAGCGGTGGTCCGCCGGTTTTATGCATCCCTCTACCGGTTCGCGTTGTCCTTGACCAAGAACGAAGCGGAAGCGGGTGATCTGACTCAACAGACGTTTTTTATCCTTGCTCAGCGATCCCATCAAATTCGCGACACGTCGAAGGTGAAATGCTGGCTTTTCACCACGCTTCGTCGGGAGTTTCTTCGTGCGCTGCGGATTCAATCGAGTCATCCCCATGTGGAATTCCGGTCGGAAATCCACGATGCTCCCGCTCTTTCTACCGATGCGTTGCGAGCCTTGGACGCAAAAGCAGTGATCGACGCACTCGGCCAGGTTGAGCCCACTTACCGCACGGCGGTAGAGTTGTTCTACTTGAGCGAACTATCCTACAAGGAGATCGCCCACTCGCTGGATATACCGATTGGAACGGTGATGTCTCGTTTATCCAGGGGCAAAGAACAGCTGAAAGCAATTTTGGCGTCCGCGTTTTCGGAAAACAGCGACAAAATTATCCCATTGAAAAAAGATGAAGAAGCCGCGCACTGATATCACGAATGAGTCCGCTAAATTCGTGTTGAACGCCTATCGCCCCAATGGCGCCGATGCGCAGGACCCAGTCTTTCGCGCGGCTCTCGAGCAGGCTACGCGCGACCCTGAACTTGCCGAATGGTTCAAAGAGCAGCGCTCGTTTGACTCGCTCATCGTCGCCAAGCTGGCTGAGCTGCAGCCGCCGGCAACCCTCTACTCGGCAATCCTTGACGGGGTCGCAAATCGCTCGTCCGCGCGGCGATTCACGATGCGACCTCTCCTGTCCCTGGCGGCAGTTCTCGTTTTGAGCGCAGCAATTTTAGTCCCTTTATTGATGGAGCGTGGCTCGGGCTCAAAAATGATGGAACAGTATCAAAGAGCAAACTTGACCATGCTCGACTCCACACCGGTTCCAAAGCTGGATATGGTCACGGCCGATTTCTCGCGCACCCAGCAATATCTCGCGGAGAAAAAGGCTCCCTTTCTTCCGTTCCTGCCCGGAGAGCTGCGGGATCTTCCGACAGCCGGGTGCAAGACACTCCATTGGAACGAGCAGGAGTTCTCTCTCACCTGTTTTCGGCTCCCCAGCGGAGAACTCCTCCATCTCTTCGTGATCGACGATAAGGCTTTTCCCTCCATCAATGTTGGTGACCGATTCAAGGAGATGAATGGATGGCATTTCAAATGCGAGTTAATCTCCGGAATGCTGGTGATGTTTGTCAGCCGGGCCCCCATGCCCGAGATTGAAAAGTTTATTTGAAATTCAGAATTCTGGAGTTCAGGAGCAGGGGAATGGAGTTGTCTCCGGGTGCGGAATTCGATCGCAATCGATTTGACAATACCATTCAGCCTCGGCCATAAGAATGGACTTCGGACTTATCCCCTTCGACTTATGCCAAAGAAAAGCTCTCGGGCAGTCATTCTGATGGGGGTAGCCGGTTCTGGGAAGACGGCGGTCGGTATGAGGGTCGCTCAAAAATTGGACTGGATTCTTCTTGACGCAGACGATTTCCATCCTCCGGCTAACATCGAAAAGATGAAGCACGGAATTCCGCTGAATGACCTGGATCGAGCGCCCTGGCTCCAGCGCTTGCACGATGAGCTGCAACGTCAAATAGCGGAAGGCCACTCTGTCATTCTGGCCTGTTCAGCTCTGAAAGAGTCTTATCGCAAAGTGTTGCGCGATGAAGTGTCGCCTCCCCTCTTTGTCTATCTCGACGTCGATCCGGAAACTATACGCGACCGCTTGCAACATAGGACCCACTTTTTTCCGAAGGAATTGATGGAAAGTCAGTTCGCGGCTCTTGAAAAACCGAGGGATGCCATCATCGTCGACGCACGTAAACCGCTCAACGAAGTCGTAGAGCAGGTTATTCAGGCCGTGACCGGATTAACAGATTAGATTAGATCGAGACAGCGTCTGGCGTTCTTCCGCGTTCGGCGGCGCAGTTCAAGAACCCCGCGCTTTCGAAAAATGCGCTCCAGAATAATCCTCAACGCTCGATGAAGGATGACCGCGAAGGCTCCTCCTTTGGGCTTATCTGATAATCTCTCGCTCATGATGCTGGGATTGCTGGAAGATCTTTGGGGATTGAAAAATAGAATGTCGCCCCACCGTCCACCGCACCTTGCGCCCAAACCCGCCCACCATGCCGATGAATGATGCGCCGAACATTGGCTAACCCGATGCCCGTGCCCTCGAACTCGTCATGACTGTGCAGGCGTTGAAATACTCCAAACAATTTTCCCGTGTATTGCGGGTCGAACCCAGCGCCATTGTCACAAACGAGGATCACTGTTTCGCCGGATCCATCGTCAGCGCAAGCGACTTCAATTTTAGGCTCGCTGCGAGCACTGGTGAACTTTACTGCGTTGGAAAACAAATTGACCAGCACCATTCGTAACAAAGCGCGATCGGCCGACACCGCCGGCAGCGGGTGAACGGTCCAGATGATATTCCGTTGTCTGGTCTCCGACTGAAAATCGTCCATTGCCTCCCGAACCAGCTCCTCCAGATCAACTTGCGCTTTCCGGAGCTCTGATTGACCGATACGCGAAAAGGCCAGCAGATCATCGATGAGACTTCCCATCCGTTTGGCCGCCTGGGAAATGGTCATCAGATGCCGCAGACTTTTTTCTGTGAGCGAGGGCCCGGCGTCCTTTTGCAGCATTTCCACGAAGCCTGCGATATGCCGCACCGGTGCGCGCAAGTCATGCGAAACGGAAAAACTGAACGCCCCTAATTGCTCGTTGGCAGCTTCCAGTTGCGCTGAGCGTTCAATGACACGTCGCTCCAGTTCCGCGTTGAGACGGCGGATTTCCTCTTGGGCGATTTTCCTTTCCGTAATGTCACGAATGTTGCACTGAATGACTTTCTTCTCACCGACTTCGTAGACGTTGCAAACGAACTCCACTTCGATGTGACGACCATCCTTGGTTTCCAGAGGCAGGTCTTCATAGCGAACATAACTGTCCTGCTGCAGTCGCTGCAAAATGCTTTCATTGGACTCGAGGTCCTTGAAGGGACTCAGTTCACCCACTGTTTTACTAATCATCTCCTCGAGAGAATAACCTAACAGGTCGACCAGGAAAGGATTCGCATCGGTGATCCGTCCCGTCTCGACGTCCAAAATCAGGATACCATCCTTGGCCGCTTCGAATAATCGCCGATATCTCAATTCTGAGGCCCGCAGAGCCTGCTGGCTTCGCGCCTCCGCCTCTTCCCTCAATGCCTCCACCTGCTCTACTCGCGCTTCGGCTTTCTGCACCTGCACCTCCGCCTGCTCGACCTGCACCTCAGCCTGCGCCACCTGCGCCTCGGCTTCTTCCGCCCGCGCTTCCTCCTGATCGCTGCGTGCCTGAGCCTCTTCCGCCTGTGCGTCAGCTTCCTCGCTTCTTGCCTCAGCTTCTTCGCTTTGGGCCTGAGCATGCTCCGCCCGCGCCTTCTCTGCCAATGCCCTGGCCGCCTCGGTTCGCGCCTCGGCCTGCACCGTCCGTGCTTCGGCTCGTTTGGTCCGCGCCTCGGCCTGCCTGGTTCGCGCTTGAGCCTGTTCGACTCGCAGCGTAGCCCAATGGAAACGCGTATCACGACC
This sequence comes from Verrucomicrobiota bacterium, assembly GCA_019235445.1. Classification (GTDB taxonomy): domain Bacteria; phylum Verrucomicrobiota; class Verrucomicrobiia; order Chthoniobacterales; family JAFAMB01; genus JAFAMB01. The sequence continues at coordinate 3,849 of JAFAKL010000114.1, forward strand.
GAACATCTTCTTGCTCTGGCTTCCGTCGCTGGAGGGATCAGGCGTTGTGGGACCTATGGACATAACGGAACCTATGTCTAAAACAGAACTTCAGAGAATGCGAGCCGAAACGAAGGCACAAGGTGGAAACGTTAACAAAGTTGCCGGCTAAAAAAGTCCCTCACGAGCATCTCAGCTAAGAATTGCGCACGGGACCATTCGCTGGAAAGTTGGCCTTCTATGAACGTTCAACGGGTGCCGCCAAAATTTCAACACGTCACCATCACCTTTCCGCTCGGCCAGGAAGCCCGCGTGCGCAGCTTTTATGCTGGAACCCTCGGCTTTCGCGAAAAACCGATCCCCAAGGTGGTTAAACCTCTGGGATGGATCTGGTTTAACACGGGAGTTCCCGGGGTCGAACTGCATTGCGTGCCAGACGAGCAGTCAGTGCCTCCCGATACGAGGCATCACTTCTGCCTGGAGGTCGATGATATCGAGCGGCAGCGCACCGCGTTAATTGACTCAGGGACTAAGCTGATCGAGGCCCGCGCATTGCCGTTGCGGCCGCGTTTCTTTGCCCGCGATCCGTTTAATAATCTGATCGAGTTTGTGCAAATCCAAGGGGATTACATCGCCGCCGGCGAAGCAGCGGAGTGATTATTCATTCATTCATTCAGGAGTCAGAAGTCAGTCAGCAGTCAGGAGCAAGCACTCAGCTCAAGAAAATGCGTTTGTGCGCGTCAGGGGCGAGCAGGCTGCGCGCTTGAGTCGCACCTTGCCGCACATCTTTCGCCGGCAGCTAACTCCTGACTCCTGACTCCTGAATTCTGCCTCCTGCCTCCCGCCAATTGCTTATGGCGAAAACAAGTGACTTCGTGGTCGTTGACCATGCCGACCGCTTGCATAAAAGCGTAGGCCACCGTCGGACCTATGAATCGGAAGCCATGTC
>JAFAKL010000208.1 GCA_019235445.1 Verrucomicrobiota bacterium
GTAGGGACGGTTGATCGAGGTTTTCTCAAAATGTGTCATTCTCCTTTGCTCGGTCTCTGTGGCATCGCAGAGCAAAGCGGAATTCATTGGCAGAGTCGCTGACCATGTTCATCTGCTTCTCTCAATGCCGACGACAAGTGGGACTACTGAGCACATCAACCGTCCCTCTGCTCTGGGACGGGTCCACTTTTCTCTTGTTTCCAGGCACTTCGTGCCAGGCTACTTTCGTTTAGTCCCTCCGGGACAGGCTACTTTTGCTTCGCCCCTCCCGGACAGGATACGCTCTTTCGTTGTAGGATTTTCCTTAAGTTAGCGCTTAGGGGGTTCCACTCCGGTTTTAGGGCCAGTGTCCCTCCTGGGAACCTTCTCCGGAGAGGCGCCTAGGCCTGAAAATCGTCTTCGAGATGTCCAAACTCCAGAGCGAAGCGTCTCGCTTCGCCTCTTTCGAGGCAAACAAACTGCGCACGCTTCTCTACACCGTCACTCGCCGACCCGCCGACACGCCGACCCGTTTCTCCAGAATTCCGTTTCTTAAATGTATTCGTCGTTCGGCGGTTTCGGCGACTTCGGTACTGTGGGTCACTACCACGAGAGTAGTCAGGCGTTCATCGGCAATCCGTTGAAAAATCTCCAGCACCTTTTCCGCGTTAGCGGCATCCAGATTGCCGGTTGGTTCATCGGCCAGCAGCACTTTCGGCCGATGCACCAGAGCACGCGCGATGGCCGCGCGCTGCATCTCGCCCCCGCTCAGCTGATGGACAAAATGATGCTCCCGTTTTTCCATCCCCACTAAATGAAGCATTTGACGGGCGCGCACCGTCGCCTCACGAAATTGAATCCCTTGAAACTCGAGTGGAACACAGACGTTCTCCAAAACGTTCAGTGTAGGAAGCAGGTTAAAGAACTGGAACACAATCCCGAGGGCCCGTGCCCGATATTCGGTAAGTTCTTTGTCGGAAGCAATCTGAAGGGCTAACCCGTTCACCACCACCTCGCCCGCATCCGGCTTATCCAAACCACCGATCAGGTGCAGAAAGGTGCTCTTACCCGACCCGGATTCCCCGGTCACCGCGACAAATTCTTCAGGCTCAATTCGCAAACTGACGTTATCCAGCGCCAAAACTGCGTTCTCGCCTTGCTGATAGCGGCGGGTAACGTTCTTGAGCTCAATCATGATAACAACACAAAGTCATTCGAGGCGGTGAATTCTGCGGTTCCATCTTGTTTCGCGGGCTGCGGGCTCGGCTCATACATTGTATACGAAGATCACCGGTTTCTGGTCATTGACAAACCCGCAAATCTTCTCGTTCACCCTACCGGTCCGGGTGGACCTGACACTCTCTGGGCCGAGTTGAAGCGAGTCCTGGCCTTCGAAATCGTCAACGGCGCCCGCATCTCGTTCATCAATCGGCTGGACCGCGAAACCAGCGGCCTGATTCTGGTCGCGAAAACGACCGGCGCTGCCCGGCAGTTAGGCCTGATGATCGCGGGTCACCGGATCCACAGGAAGTACATCGCGATCGTAGCCGGCTGGCCCTCCGAAGGAACGTTCCTGGTAAACCAGCCACTGTTGCGCCAGGGAATGGTCCGACCTTCGAAGATCTGGCTGAAACAAGCTGTCCATCCCGGCGGTTCCCCAGCCCTGACCTCTTTTCATGTTCTGAACCGCTTTACCGTGCGCAAGGATCCGTTCGCCCTCGTCGAGGCCAAACCAAAAACAGGCAAAACTCACCAGATCCGCGTGCATCTCGCGCATGTCGGACACCCTATCGTCGGCGATAAAATTTACGGTCCTGACGAAAATTGTTATCTTGAATTCATCGCCTCCGATTGGACGCCGTCACTTGCAGCCAAGCTTCTTCTCCCGCGCCAGGCCCTCCATGCATTCAGCCTCTCCTTCGAGTTTGAGGGTGACTTTTTCTCCTTCGAGGCACCGCTACCTCCCGATCTGCAACGTTTCATCGCTATCGGAGAATGAAACCCCAGATTTCACAGATTTCGCAGATTACAACTTCTTTAAAGCCTCAGGGCTAACTGTTCGCCCTCTCCTTTTCTCCGCTGCACCCACCGCCGAGTCAGCGCTTCGATCTTCGCGAGCTCTTTCTCTATCGTCGTCAGTTCACGCGTTAATCCGCGATTAATCCCCTCAAGCTCACGTCGGACATTCCGCAAGCGAACCTCTTTTTCAACCGAACTCAAAAAGAGAAAACGCCAGCTCGGTGATTCCGACAGCATGGCAATCGATTGTCGCAAGGTTGCCAAACTCGAATCGGCTCGTCGCACAAAGGCTCGAAGCTCCGACAAAGTCAGCCTATTCGTACCCGCTCGATCGCAACGGGCCAGGATCGTCTCCAGCGCAAGCACATCCTTTTCTGCGTATGCCCGTTGCGCCTGATACCAGAGCTCCAGTTCCTGTTTGGTTAAGACGCCTGCCAAATCCGGGTGGAGCAACAACGCGATCTTGCGGTACAAGCTTTTGTAATTAGAAATAACCCTCTGATCACCCGGCTCCAAGTCCGACCGATCAGCGGATTCTTCGGAAAAAGGGTCGGTCGCCGCGTCGCTCCAATCCGCGTCCCATCCGTCATCCGCGTCTTCTTCAATGTCCGGATCTTCCTCGCATGGTTCGGACTCTACGCGATGCGCCCTTTGTTTTCTCGGATTTCCCACCGTCACTTCCTCCCAGGCACGCTGCACGTGAGGAGGAATCGACGCTCGATCCTGTTCAATCTCGTGAAACCAGAAAAACGCTGCCGCCACGTTCCGGATCCCATGTCGGGTCAATCCCCGAATGGCCGCTAATCGGGCCCGCAACCGCCAGATCTCTTCTTCAAGGGAGCGCCGCTCACTCAACAGATCCGAACACTGGACGGCCGTCCATTGGCGGAACGCCGGCAAATCAAGCGCCTCATGCCGTTCAATCTCCTGTTCGCACTGCTCAATCGTTTGCCGAACCGCCTGCAGCTCCAATTCGAGCAGGCGCCGAATCGGTTCATTATCGATTACCAACAATGCCCAGCGGCCCGGGCCAGTGTCAATGTGAGTCGGCATTGCCCTACATTCTACCAAGCGACGCGGATCGTGACCAGTCCTTCGTCCTCCTGAATCCCCCGCTGAACGCCGAACGCCCTTCGATGCGCTGACGCTTGCTCAGGGCAATGAAATTTTCTAAGCCCCCGGCTTAGAAAATTTTTACCGTCATCCCCTCTGTCACCTCGTTGATCACTCGTGCTGCATCCCAATTGGCGAGCCGGATACAACCGTGACTGCCGGTGCGACCAATCGTATCCGGGCTATTGGTTCCGTGGATCCCGATCCCGCGTTTGCTCAACCCAATCCAGGCGATCCCGACCGGATTACGTGGTCCCGGCGGAATGTTATAGAAATTTTCGCTTCGTTCTCCATGGTTCAGCATCGCTTCATCCCAGCGGAACCAGGGCATGGTTGCGATTCCCACAATTTTCCAGGTTCCGATCGGCGCTGGCAGCTTCTGGGAACCGGGCGTGATCGGAAAGGAAGAGACAAGCTTGTCGCCATCCATGATATCCAGCATCCTGTAGCGGGTATCGACCCTGATCACTCGTTTCACGAACTCCGGTTTCAGCGGGAGACTTCCGATTTCTCTCAGCGATTCGATCTGGAACGGCGGAACATTCGGCACACGGACCGAGTCTCCCGGCTTCAAGGCATCCATTTTCAGGTCTTTGTTCAACTTCGTAATGAAATTCTCCCCGGAATGATAGCGTTCTGCGATGAACTCGGTGATCGACCGATAAAGCATCGCTTTCACCTTGGCTTCTTCTTTGGGTTTGTACGGCACGTTGCCGACCCGATTAAAATCGTCCTCAGTCAACACATACGTCGTATAGATGGGGAAAATATGCTGGAGCTGCTGTTGCAGACCCGCGTCGATCTGTCCGGTGGGCTTCATTCCGTTTGCTCTCTGGTAGCGTTGCAAGGCTTTTGCCACGAATTCACCCCATTTGCCGTCAATTTTGCCCGGCCCAAATGATCGCTGATCCAGAAAGATCTGCAGTCGGGTGATGACTTCCCTCTCCGAAACCGGCTCTGCCCGGGCCACGCCGGGTTCCGGCGGCGCGGCTACTGCTTGGGTCAGTGGCGGCGTGATTGGACTGGTGGGAAAATTCAGATCCGGTTTTGGGGTTGACACCGCTCTGGCGCGCGGCACTTCCGCCTGAGTTGGATCGGCGATGAAGCGAGTCGGTTGCGGCTGCGGTTCAGGTGCAACGGGTGTGACTGGCTCCTGGGCGCCAAGGCTTGTCGCAACCCCTATAATCCCAATGACAACAAGAAAATTCTGGTAAAGCATACGGAGTAAAACGAAATCGGGTCGGACTATATCATGCGAAGCCCAAAAGGAAAGGGAACGCAGGGGTACGGAAGCGCGCCGGCGGTCACGCCGCGAGGTCGATGTAAACAAAAGCGTTCCGCTTTGCCTGCTTTCTCGCCCGGTTTGGAGGCGTATAAAACTTGCGGCCTGAAGCCATTCGCCTGAACCAGCGAGCGCCGTCCTCGAGCGCGTGTCTTCATCGGCCAGGTCGCTACCTGTTGACGCCGACAAGACCTCCCGAGCGGAGCCGGCGGGTCAATGCCCATCTCTCCGCACTGCTTGCGATTATCCTTAATCGTGTCATTTTTTTGACCCAAGCGCACCCGTAGCTCAATTGGATAGAGTATGTGACTTCGGATCACAGGGTTGCAGGTTCGAGCCCTGCCGGGTGCAAGGACTCGACATCAATGAGTTACGCGACGTCGATCGGGCTAGCTGGCGCAGAGACTCGGCCACTTCTCGGCCATTGTTGAAGCATCGGCGCGACTCATCGGCGGAAAGTGCGAGCCTAGGAATCAGACTTTCTAATCCGTGGGTCGCAGGTTCGAGTCCTGCAGGGCGCGATATCGTATGTGGTTCAAAGGTGGGATGTTATGCCGTAAAAACAGCGTATACTTCTGACCAAGAGATTGCTTAGGCAATGATTAGGCAAATTTCAGTTGGAGGGTCACGCTCCGCGCCGCTCGCACTTGGAGAAGGGGCGCTCGCCGCCGCGTCCCCTCCTACCCTTGCCTCGGGGCGGCAAACAGACTCCGCGCTTCGCCTGGTGATCTGCCGGTCACCTGACGAGCTCCGCTTGTCGTCCTCAGGCCGGACAGGCCGAAAATCGCGCTCAATAGCGGCTGTTCCCTACGCTTCCGTTTCCTTCTGCTCGACTTACACCTCATGGCGCGTCCCTTGCCGAACCTAGTCTAGAGCCTGTTGCGAAATGGTTTTCCTCTGCGGGCCGCCGGCAGTGGAGGCTACCGAGTAATTGCGCAAAAAAA
>JAFAKL010000211.1 GCA_019235445.1 Verrucomicrobiota bacterium
CGGTCCAATTCGACCGACTCAATCTCGCCGTAGTGGCAATGCACGCTTAAGGCGATTGGACGGCAGCAGATTTCGCAATCCTCAATCGTGGAAAACGTGCCGGATGAAGTGTCGACAACCGTGGTGAAGACCGCTCCGCAGTAGGGGCAAACAACGCGCGACTCTACTTCGAGGTCCATTGGGAATAGTACCACAAAGGCGGCGCACATCACCGACTTTTTTTGAACGGCCAGACCGCCGAAACCAAGCCTGCCGGGGAGGCGGATGAACGTCAAAACGGGCAGATTTCGTCTATGCGTCTTCCAGCTCTTCCGCGGAACGCGCGCGCGGTTCCCGATCTTTGATATGCCCGGGACTCGGCAGAGTGACGAACGGACCGCCAGCAAGCGGTGCCTTTTCGCTGAAGGCGACGTCCGGCATTTCGCTCGGTTTGCCTTCTAACGGGAAGTCTTTCCGGAGCGGATAATAGGGGTAACCTTCCCACATCAGGATCCGGCGCAGATCGGGATGACCCGAGAAACGGATCCCCATCATGTCGTACACTTCGCGTTCATGCCAGTTGGCGGTGGGCCAGAGATGAACGACCGATGGAACTTCGAGGTGATCCTCAGATACTCGGGCTTTCAACCGGAGGTGGATGTTCGAGTTCAGAGAATAAAGTTCATAGACCACCTCGAAACGAGGCTCATCGCCAAAATTGTCGACACTTGAAATGTCGGTCAGAAAATCAAAGCCAAGCTGTTCTTTGGCAAACTGGCAAGCCGCCTCCAATTGCTCGATGGGCAGTTCAACACACGTTTCGTCGCGAAAATCGGTTCGCTGAACCACGTGGAACTGCTCCTGGAACTTGGAAGCAGCTTCGTCGAGGTTCATGAAAGGACCCCCTGCCGCTCTTTCTTCTGATCCGAAAACGATTTCTCGAGGTCAATCTTGCGCTGCAGCTTCATCAGACCTTCGAGCAGGGCTTCGGGACGAGGCGGACAGCCGCTGACGTAGACGTCCACAGGGAGCAAGCGGTCAATTCCTTGCAGGACAGCGTAGCTGCGATACATCCCGCCGGAGGAAGCGCAGGCGCCCATGGCGATCACCCATTTTGGTTCCGGCATCTGATCGTAGATTCGTTTGACCGCCAGAGCCATCTTATAGGTGACGGTGCCCGCGACAATCATCACGTCGGATTGCCGCGGCGAGAACCGCATCACTTCAGCGCCGAAACGCGCAATATCGAATCGAGCGCAGGCGGCGGCCATCATTTCGATGGCGCAACAGGCGAGACCCATCGGCATGGGCCAAAGCGAATTTTTACGCATCCAGTTGATGCACGCGTCAAGGCGGGAAAAGATGATGTTCCCCTCAACTTTAGAATCGTATACCGCCGGGGCAGTTGTTGCCATGGGGACACCTTAAGGGCCAGTCATTCGGGAGCAAGTGAAAAACAACGTGTCGGCGGGTGGGCGTTCGGGGGGAACGTGTCGGCGGCTCGGCGTTCGGGTTTCCCCTCCGACCCGTTCCCGCTGCGCCGCGGTTCTATTGACGTTGTCGTGGGCCTAGAGAATAGTGCGCTTCCAGATGGGAGGCCGGTTTACTCGCAATTTTTGTATTATCGCGCACATCGACCACGGTAAGACGACGTTGTCGGACCGGTTGCTCGAGATGACTGGAACCATTGAGGAGCGAGACAAACAGGACCAGTTGCTGGACTCAATGGATCTGGAGCGGGAGAGGGGTATTACGATCAAGGCGCACCCGGTGGCGATGAAATACGAGGCCAAGGATGGGCAAACCTACCGCTTGAACCTCCTGGACACTCCGGGTCACGTCGATTTTTCGTACGAAGTCTCCCGGAGCCTGGCGGCTTGTGAGGGGGCGGTGCTGGTGGTGGACGCGGCTCAAGGCGTCGAAGCGCAAACGGTCGCCAATGTGCACCTCGCCATGAAGCAGAACCTGACCATCATCCCGGTAATTAACAAGATAGATCTCCCGAACGCCGATATTCCCACGGTGAAAAAGCAGCTGGAAGACATTCTGACGATCTCGGCCGATGAGGCTATTCTGGCCAGCGCAAAAACCGGACTCGGGGTGGAAGATGTTCTGGAAGCGATTGTTGATCGCGTTCCCGCGCCCGAACCGATGGCGGACGGGAAATTGAGAGCACTGGTCTTTGACTCTATCTTCGACGTCTATCGCGGGGTCGTCGCCTACGCGCGAATATTTTCGGGGAGCCTGGTCCCGGGGCAGGGGGTCAAACTGATGAGAACCTCCAGCCATTACGAAATTAAGGAGGTGGGCATATTTACCCCCAAACCGCTTGCTCAACCGAAACTTGAGGCGGGTCAGGTCGGTTATTTCATCGCGAATATCAAGTCGACGACTGAGATAAAGATTGGAGACACTCTAACGGACCAGCGGAACCCGGCGCTCGAACCGCTGCCTGGTTTTCAAGAGATTCATCCGATGGTATTCAGCGGGATCTATCCGATCAACACTGCGGACTTCGAACATTTGAAGACTGCGTTGGGCAAATTACAGATCAACGATTCGGCTTTTGTTTACCAGGCCGAAAGCTCGGTTGCCCTTGGATACGGTTTCCGGTGCGGATTTCTCGGCCTGCTCCATATGGAAATCGTGCAGGAGCGCCTGAGACGCGAATTCGATATGGATATCATCGCGACCTATCCGAGCGTTGTTTATCACGTTTTGAAAACGAACGGAACTTCAATGGAGGTCGATAATCCATCGTTTTTGCCTGATCCGAGCCTGATAGAGGAGATCCAGGAGCCTGTGGTAAAATGTTTTGTCATGTGCCCAAACGAAAATATCGGGGACATGATGCAGTTGATGATGGAAAAGCGGGGAGAAGTCGAGCACACCGAATCGCTCGATACGCGCCGCGTGATGCTCACCGCGGCGATGCCGCTGAACGAGATCCTGGTTGATTTTAATGACAAGATTAAATCGCTGACCCATGGTTACGGCTCGATGGACTATGAGCAAGCCGGCTACCGTGCAGCGGAACTAGTCAAGCTCGATCTGTTGGTCAACGGGGAACCAGTGGATGCATTCTCGAGCATCGTACATCGTGACAAGGCCGAGGGGCGCGGCCGTATTCTGGCAGCCAAACTGAAGGAGGTTATCCCTCAGCAGCTCTTCCAGGTTGCGATCCAGGCTGCCATTGGCGGGAAGATTATTGCACGTGAGAATGTTACTGCCTTGCGGAAGAATGTGACGGCCAAATGTTACGGCGGCGATATCACTCGCAAAAGGAAACTGCTGGAGAAACAAAAAGAGGGCAAAAAACGGATGAAAGCGATTGGGAGAGTAAATATTCCGCAGGAAGCATTCATTGAAGTTCTGAAGACCAACTGATGTTTATGCCGAAGTATATGGAAGACGGTCGTGCGCTGGTAAAGGAGGCGCGCAAAGTAATTAATTATCGGAAAGATGTTGCACGCCCGGAAGATGTCGAACGAGTTCGCCAGAATCTCGAGGGGCTGAAGGAAGCGCTGAAAAGGCGGTCGAGCGAGGGAGTGCAAAAAGCTGAGAACGAGCTTCTGCCGTCGTTGGGCAAGCTTCAGCCTCGACGTGAACTGAGCGGCATAAGGGAGAATGTGGAGTTGATCGTGGTGGCGATTGTTCTGGCCCTTGGGATCCGGGCCTACTATCTGCAGCCGTTTAAAATTCCCACCGGTTCGATGCAACCAACATTGAACGGAGTGATTGGGCATCGTACCACGACGCCTCAACCCGACTTCTTCGTTCGGGCTTTTCAATTTCTTACCCTTGGCCGCACCTATGCGGATGTAACTTGCGAAGGAGCGACAGACTCCATCGTCTCGATCTCGGCGGCGAAGTTAAACCCCTTTTGGGATGGCTCGGTGATCAGGATGTCTTCCGGAAAAATTTACAAGGTAGGAATCGATCCGAGGTCTTTGGAGGACCAGATGCGCGTTGGTCCTGGGCAAAGCTTTAAGAAGGGGGAACCAATTGTGCGCGGCTACGCCGACCTGGGCGATCAACTCTTTGTCGACAAATTCAGCTACAACATCTTCGGGCCACATCGAGCGGAGGTCTTTGTTTTCCGCACCAACGGTATTCTGGGGATTCCTCCAGGCCCGAACATGGAGAGTGAGCACTATATCAAACGCCTGGCCGGCTTGCCGGGGGACACTTTGCGGATTCAGCAGCCATTGTTATTTGTGAACGGCCACGAAGCCCAGGAATATGGATTCCGGCGTGTAGAATCTCAGCAGAATGGATATACGGGTTATCGGAATGTTCCGAACGATACGATGTATTTAGGGGATCCCAACGCAACCCTGACGATTCCAAAAGGGAATTACTTCGCCTTGGGGGATAACAGTGCGAACAGCTATGATAGCCGATACTGGGGATTTGTCCCCTGGCAGAACGTCGTCGGGCGAGGAATGTTTGTTTATTGGCCGTTCTCGAGCCATTGGGGATTTGTTAGGTGAGAATTCAGAATTCAGAACTCAGGACTTCAGGAGTATGAGGCGTCTCACCGGTTAGAGTCGAGGGCGCTCGCGTAGGCGACAAGCAGCTTGGATACTTCTTCAAGGAGGGCCTCCATATCAGCTGTGGCACCGTATCCTAAATCCTGAACCAGGATCAGATAATATCGGCACTCTTCGAGGGAGCCCTGTGCAAAATTGAGGAACCGAGCTTTGTCACTGATTGCTCGCTGTTTGAACCCTTCTGCAATATTGGCCGGAACGGAGATTGCAGAGCGGCGCATTTGGTTGGTAAGGCAAAAGAGTTCACTTTTTGGAAAGGTTGCGGTGAGCGAGTAGGTCGAAAGCACGAATTGATGTGCCTTTTGCCATGCTCTCAAGTCCTTGAATGTCTTTGCTGGTTTTGTCATGCGGAGGTAGATCGCACAAATATAATAACATTGCAAGAAAAGGTTTTTAAGTTTTCCGTGATGGTATTTTCTCCCGATTCCTGAACCCCTGAACTCCTGCAACTCCTGCAACTCCTGAACTCCTGAACTCCTGAACTCCTGCATCCATCTCGCTGCCGCCTCGTCTCCGGCTTGGCAGTCGGTCGCTTTTCCGGTCGCGGCCACGCTTCTCGGATACCTTGTTCTGATGTTCGGGAATCCAGCTTCTCGGTTTTTCCGGGACGGATTGCGATGCCTGCAGCGCTATCCGCGCATGTGGATCTGGCTGTCGGTGCTAGGCCTGTCCTACGCAGTTTTTCAGGTCGTACAGGCGTATCAGCTGGGAGAAAGGGAGTTTTCGCTCCGAGCCTTGCTCTCCTGGCCGGTTTACAAGCCGCATCAATGGGCGGAATCGGCCAGAAAAGCGTGGTTGCCGGCGCTTGAATTGTTAGCCGGATTGTTCAACCAGGCGGTGGTCAGTTATCCGGCCTCCGCATTCGCGGCACTGCTCTTTCTCGGCAATTGGCGAGGGTACCAGATGCATTTTCTGCATTCGGCCAGGAGGCGCCTCGGCCGGTGGTGGCCGGCCATTTATCTCTGCCTGGTTCTGTGCGCTCTGGCGGCATGTTGCAAGCCGCTCTTTTCGATTTCGATCTATTGGCTTAATCAATATTTGGATGGCATTTTCTTACTTCGCCTCGGTGCCATCATTGACTGGTTATCCTTTCAGTTCGAATACCTGTTCGGTCTTTTGATCCAGATTTTTCTCGTTTTGCTTACCTTTGTCTGGATCCGAGGCTTGAATTCCCAACCGGAACGGATCTTCGAATTTGCGCTGAAGCGGGCGGTTTTTGCGGCGAAATGGGCCGGTGTCATTTTGCTCGCCACGCTCGTTCTGATTCACTTGCCCTTACTGATCAGTTATTTTTGGATAACACAGCAAACCGATTTCACCCGTGCCGTGATCGAGTATATCGAGCAAACCGCTCGACCGTTGATTGCGGTCGCCTTGATTTTATTTTGTTCCGTCCAGATCACTTTGACCCTGCACAACGAGATGTTGCGCGAAGCGGTGCGGGAGCACGCGCAATTCGTGCGAAGACACTGGTTCCGGATTCTCTGGTTTCTGGTTGTGGCCGGACTCCATTTTTATGCCATCAGCTGGCTGAACGATTTCATTCTGGGAGCGTTTCCACCATATTCTGCGCCCAACCTCTTGTTGTCCGGATTGTTCACTATCGCCAGGGCATTTTTGGCTGCGTGGTTCCTGGCGAGCTGGGTCTGTCTTTACCGTGCGGCGCAAACATTGCCAAAGGAGATTCAATTTTAGGAGTCAGAAGACAGAAGAGTTAAACCCGAATGGCGCTAAGTTAGAGGGTTTGAGGCGGTTGTTTTGCCCCGAAGCGAAGGGACTCCAGGATTCAGCCCTGGGTTTCAAACAGGTTTTAACCCCGGGAGGCCTGGGGCTGCGCCCCATAAGCGCTAACTTAATGCAGCGGCAGGGAGGGACCGTTACGCACTTATCCCGGAGGGATTAACGAGGTTAGCCTGGCACGAAGTGCCTGGAAAAGAAAAGAAAGAAGCGTCTAGTCCCGTAGGGACGGTTGATCAAGGTTTCCTCCAAATGTGTCATTCTCCTTTCCAAAGCGGAGAACGAAGACGACGACGAGGACGGGGACGAGGGGGGGAAGCCCTCGACTCCAAATCGTCCTCGTTTTCGATTTTTGACCGTCGTCGTTTGCGATTTTGATCGGCGGTATGCAGTGCCCTGTTCCTCGGTTTCGGTGGCATCGCAAAGCAAAACGGAATTCATCCTAAGTGCATTGGCAGAGTCGCTGACCATGTTCATCTGCTTCTATCAATGCCGACTACAATGGGGATGGCAAAAGCAATTCCATTAATAAAAAGCGGATCATCAGCCTGGATTCATCAGAGCTTCCGGGAATTGCGAAACTTCGGTTGGCAGCACGGGACGGTGCATTCAGTGTGAGCGGTTCTCAGTGGCCAGAAGCGATCAGTTCCATCGACCATCAGGTCGAACATCATCGGACTCGAAGTTTTCCAGAGGAATATCTGGCGTTTCTAAAAGCGCACGACATACAGTTCGACGAAAAATATCTCTGGGACTAGTGAGCAGATCAACCGTCCCTCCGGGACGGCTCCACTTTTCTATTGTTTCCAGGCACTTCGTGCCTGGCTACTTTCATTTAGTCCCTCCGGGACGCGCTACTTTCGTTTTGATCCCCGGGCTAGCCTCACAATGCCGTGTTTGGTCCTGGGTTGCGATCTGGAGCGCCGAAGGCGAGAAACAGGGATAGCCTGGGGCAGCGGCAGGGAGGCGCCGTTACGCATTTATCCCGGAGGGATTAAACGAGGGTAGCCTGGCACGAAGTGCCAGGAATCCAGGCTTTCGTTTAGTCCCTCCGGGACAGGCTACTTTTGTTTCGTCCTTCCGGGAAAAGCTGCGCTCTTTCGTTGTAGGATGTTCCTTAGGTTAAGTTAGCGCTTAGGGGGTTCCACTCCGGTTCAGGGCCAATGTCCTCCGGGGTACCTTCTGCGGAGAGGCACCTAGGACTGAAAATCGTCTTCGAAATGTCCAACCTCCAGCCCCGGGGTTAAAAACAAGTTAAAACCCCGGGCTGAAACCTACCGGCCCCTTCGGCTTCGGGGCGAAGAATCATCCTAAATGCGCCTTATCTTCGCGCCATTCGAGTTAAACCACAGATCACACAGATTAGAGGAACATTCCGGAGGGCAAAAGACATGGTTTCAATCACCTTTTTTAATCTGTGTAATCTGTGAAATCTGTGTTTTAACTCTTCCGTATTCTGCTTGTTAAATTCCGTGGACTATGGCGATCGATCCTCTTCAGACCATAAACTTGAGCGCTGAGCGGATGGACCAGGATGGTCCCGCGGAAATCATTCGCGATTTCACCTATCAGTTTCGGTCTGGATCATTTTACCATCTTGCCGGACCGGATCGCGGTGGGAAACGGTTGCTGCTGGAAGTCCTGGGTCTCCTTCTGCCGCCTGATTCGGGGGAAGTCATTGTAGACGGCTGCCCGATCAGTGATCTCGGGATCGATGATCTGGGTGAAATTCGGAACCGGAAATTCGGATTTTTGTTTTCCGCACCTTTTTTACTGCCTTCGTTTACGGTTCTCGAGAACGTCGCGATGCCTCTCTTCAAGATCGCTCAAGTGGAAGCCTCCGAGGCCAGTGTGATCACCGAAGAGATCCTGGAAATCGTGGGGGTCTCGGGGATTGCCACGAGCTTGGCTGGCCAGTTGGACGAACTTGATGAGAGGTTGGCTGCGTTGGCAAGGGCTCTGATCCATCATCCACGAGTCCTGATCGCCGAACTTGTGGGAAGCAATATGCGGGACGGCGAAGCAGAGTTGCTGTTGTCCACTCTCCGTGCGAGCAGTCGGCGGCTCGGGTTGGCGGTGATTGCCACCCTGGCGCCGCACCTCTGCTGGAGACAAGCGGACGTCACGCTGGAAGTCGGCCCTCAAGGTGTGGAAGAATTCATCAGGTGAGATCTGCACCGATGAGCGAAGCGAAAGAAATTACCAAAAAGAGCCAATCGAACCTGGCCTTTGCTTTCTTCTCTTTACCTAAAGAGACAAGGCAAGACATCACGACCTTTTACGCCTTCTGCCGGCAGGTGGACGATGCCGCCGACGATCCGGAGGTGCCCTTGCCGGACCGGCGACATTGGCTGCAGGCCTGGCGGCACTGGTTGGTTCGGGCGGAACCGAACGAGCCGGGATTCGCTTCGGAACTGAGGATGTTAATTGCCAAATACAAGCTCGAGCTCAGTCTTTTCGAAGAAGTTTTGCTCGGAGTGGAAATGGATTTGGAACCGGTCCGGTTCGAAAATTTCGAAGCGTTGCACCGATACTGCTACCGGGTCGCCAGTGCGGTTGGGCTGGTAAGCATTGAAATCTTCGGGTACCGAAACGCGCAGTGCAAACAATATGCGCACCATTTGGGAGTCGCGCTTCAATTGACGAATATTATCCGGGACGTCGAGAAGGACTTGCTGAACGGTGGCCGCATTTATCTACCGTTGGGTGAAATGCGGATGTTTGGTTATTCGGAAGAAAAATTGCGGCAACGGATCTATAACGACGCGTTCGTTCGCTTAATGCAATTTCAAGCAGAACGCGCACATTCGTTTTTTCGGGAGGCCAGGCGATTACTACCCGCGGAGGACCGGCGGTCGATGGTCGCTGCGGAAGGGATGCGTGCGATCTACCATGCGTTGTTGCGACGGATGGAAAAGGATCGATTCAGGCTCTTCGAGAAGGCTTATCGTCTGAATCATCTTGAAAAGGCGATCATCCTGTCGGGTCAGATAGCATCGAAATCACTGCGATAAGACAGGCTTAGCATTTACCGGAAAAGAAGGCGGCAAGCCAGCACCGATGCGATCACACCGACGAGATCAGCGAACAGTCCAGCGGGAATTGCGTGCCGCGTCCTCGTGACACCGACCGAGCCGAAATAAACCGCCACCACGTAAAAAGTTGTTTCTGCGCTGCCGTAAATGGTTGCAGCCATGTAACTGAGGATGTTATCCGGGCCAAACTGCTTCACCAGGTCAGTTAGAATCGCGGTTGAGCCGCTGCCGCTCAGTGGCCGGATCAAGACCATCGGAAGGAGGTCCGATGGGAATCGAATCCAGCTCAGGACCGGATTCATCAGACTCTGGAGAAGATTCAACGCGCCCGAATCGCGAAAAACTGCGATCGCAACGAGCATCCCGACCAGGTAAGGGATAATCCGAACCGTAATCGCAAACCCTTCTTTGGCGCCCTCGATGAATTCCGCATAGACCGGGATCTTCCGGCCGGCGGCGTATAACGGAAAAAAGGTTAATAGAAACGGAATCGCCAGCGGCGAGAGCGCATTAAAAAAGGTGGCAATGGCAGCAAGGGAACCGGCGGGGGCACTGCCGCGGAACCAATAGGGGAAGGCATTCGGAATAAAGAGCGCGACAAAAAACAGAAAAACGGCCGCCAGGGCCCAGGGTGCCCAAGGGGCCATGGGCAGATCGCTGGCGGCATTTTCGCCTGATTCGGGTGAACATTGGGCGGTCGCAGGTGTCGCGAGGCCGGGTTGTCGATCCCAGCGGAACGGACGAAGACGTTCCAGGAACTTGACGCTGAAGATTGCGCAGAGGGTGGCGCAGAAAGTCGCAATCAAAGTGGAGCCGACGATACCTGTTGGATTCTTGGAGCCGTTGATAGCCAGAATATTTATGGCGGTGGTCGGGACGAGCTGGATGGAACTGGTATTGATGGCCAGGAAAGTGCACATGGCGTTGGTGGCGACACCCTGCTTGGTGTTTAATTCGTTCAGCTGACTCATGGCGCGCAGGCCGAGCGGCGTTGCGGCGTTGCTGACGCCCAGCATATTGGCGGCGATGTTCATCACGATGGAACCCATCGCGGGATGAGCCGGTGGTACATCGGAAAAGAGATGAACTAAGATGGGCCGAATGAGTCGGGCGATCTGCTGGATGAGGCCCGCCTTTTCAGCGAGGCGAACCATCCCCAGCCAGAGAGTCATTGCTCCGCAGAGTGGCAGCGCGACATCCATCACCGCGGATTTTGCGGCGTTCAGGGCCCCTTGGTTGATGGCGGCAAATTGTCCTGTGATTCCAGCCACCAGCACGCCGATCAATAGGAGTGCCAGCCAGATCAGATTCAGCATGAGGTCGAGAATATTCGGAGAGATTTTGAAAATCCAGCCGGTTGGGTCACGCGTCGGGATCGAACGATTCTTGTCGGATGGCCGGAATTCTGCGATGTAGTAACTCACCATGAAACTCACCGGCAAAAAGGCCTTAGTCACGGGCAGCAATCAAGGGATCGGTCAGGCAATCGCGCTGAGACTCGCTGAAGAAGGGGCTGACGTTGTTATCGATTATGTCACGCATCCGCAGACGGCGGCCGAGACCGTTCAGCGGGTGGAAAAATTTGGCCGCCGAGCGGTGGCAGTGAAGGGGGATATCAGCAACATTGCTGACACACAACGCATGGTGCGCGAATCCGTTGAGGCGCTCGGTGGGTTGGATATCCTGGTCAACAATGCCGGTGTCGAAAAAAGCGCTCCCTTCTGGGAGGTCACTGAGCGAGACTATGAGTTCGTGCTTAACATCAACTTGAAAGGCGCCTTTTTTGCCACCCAGGCGTTTGTGAAGCACCGGATGGAAGTCAAACAGCCCGGGAAAGTGATTAATGTGAGTTCGGTTCATGAAGAATTGCCATTTCCACATTTCACTTCCTATTGCGCGAGCAAGGGCGGCATGAAAATGGTCATGCGAAATCTCTCCATCGAGTTGGCCCCGCTGGGCATCACGATCAACAATATCGCCCCAGGTGCAATCGAGACGCCCATCAACACTGCACTTTTGCATGAACCGGTGAAATTGAAGGCTCTTTTAGAAAACATCCCCCTGGCCCGGCTTGGCCAACCCTCGGATGTGGCCGGCGTGGCAGCGTTTCTGGCCTCTGCGGATGCGGATTATATTACGGGCGCGACAATTTTCGTCGATGGCGGTCTGACCTGGAACTACAGCGAACAATAGAGAAAAGATGCTCTCAGCAATGCGAAACAAGTTTGGCGGTCACGTGGAAATCTACCCAGGAAATTAATCTGTTATGGATGCATGCCCAATTCCTCAAGCAGCTGAACCCTGCGCGCTGGTGATCTTCGGCGCGTCCGGGGATCTAACGAAGCGAAAGCTGCTGCCTTCGCTCTATAATCTAGCGTCTTACCACCTCCTCCCAGCGGACTTCAGTATTATCGGCGTGGCTCGGCGTCCGCTTTCGGATGAGGTGTTTCGAGAGCAGCTAGGGAAAGCTCTGGCAGAGCTTGGGACTCAACCGGTCGATCCGAATCTCTGGACCCGGTTCCGTGGTCGGATTTGTTACTGCGCCGGCGAGTTCGACAAGCCTGAGACCTATAACAAGCTGAAAGAGGCGCTCACCGCGTCCGAGAAACAGTTTAAAACCTCAGGGAATGTAGTCTTCTATCTGTCGGTCCAACCGGACTACTTCGCGACCATTGCCAAGCACTTGTCTGAGGCGGGCCTGTTAGCGGAAGAGGGTGGCCGATGGCGCCGGGTGATTATCGAAAAGCCTTTCGGACATGATCTGGATTCGGCACGCACGCTGAACAAACAGCTCACATCGGCCATGAAAGAACATCAGATCTATCGGATCGATCACTATCTTGGAAAGGAGACCGCGCAGAACCTGTTAGTGTTCCGACTTGGCAACGCCATTTTTGAGCCAATCTGGAATCGGCGTTACGTCGATCATGTCCAGTTGACGGTGGCGGAGAAAATTGGTGTCGAAGGCAGAGGTGCGTTCTACGAGTCCGCCGGCGCGTTCCGCGATGTCATGCAGAACCACATGTTTATGCTGCTGGCCTTGATCGCGATGGAGCCGCCGACCTCGCTGGAAGGGGAAGCGATCCGGAACGAAAAAGTAAAGTTGCTTCGTTCGATCCGACAGACAACCCCTGAAGAAGCCCTCATGAACAGCGTGCGCGGGCAATACGGAGAAGGGATGGTGGACGGCAAAAAAGTGCCGGCTTACCGGCAGGAGCCGAATGTGGACCCGAACTCGACCGTAGAAACATTTGCGGCGCTGAAGCTCCGAATCGAAAACTGGCGCTGGGCGGGGGTGCCTTTCTATTTGCGTTCTGGGAAGCGACTACCGCAACGGACGACGAGTATCGTCTTCCGATTCAAGACGCCGCCGCTCTCGCTCTTCGCGACCAACGAATCGGACCCGATAGCACCCAACTATCTGATCTTCCACATTCAGCCTGACGAAGGAATCACGGTGCAGGTGCGCGCAAAGATCCCGGGTCCGACAATTTGCACGCGATCCGTGCGTTTGGAGTTTGATTACGATCAGTTTGGGGATCGGCAGCCAACGACGGGCTACGAGAAATTGCTGTACGATTGCATGGTTGGAGATTCGAGTTTGTTCCATCGATCCGACATGGTAGACGCAGCCTGGGAAGCGGCTTCACCGATTCTGGAAGCGTGGAACAACAATCCGCCGACTGATTTCCCAAATTATCCAAGCGGGACTTGGGGGCCGGAAGCGGCGACGAGCCTGATCCAGAGAGACCATCACCATTGGTGGACCGAAGAAAAGCATTGATCGACCTCAACTTTGCACCGAACCGCCTGCTCGAGCGCAAATTCCAGCCGGAATTTGCCGGCCGGTCTGTCCTGGAGAATTGCCGTCGAAGGTAAGAGTTGTTGTCCGTCCGCTTCGGCTTGACGATCTATGGATCAAGATTTTTCGCTTCTCCAAGCGCGCTTGTCCCACGAAGATGATCTTGTCAATCAGCGGGTCTCCTGGTTGGTCAGTTCGCAGTCCTTTCTCCTGACGGCTTACGCGATCACGCTCAACGGGTTGGCGGCGGATGCGAGCAAACCGCTGGCAATCGTCCAACGGAAGCTTCTCAACTTGCTGCCGGTGGTGGGTATTGCGTGCGTGCTACTGGTTTGCGCGGCCTTGATCGGGGGCCTCAGTGCGATCAACGAACTGCGGCGTTTCGCCGCAACGCGGTACCAGAAAGATCGCCTGTTTCTCATCTCCAAACCGATGACGCAGTTTCTTGGCGTCAGCGCGCCGGTCCTAATTCCAATCGTTTTTCTGGTGATTTGGAGTGCGGTGTTGCTTTAAGGGGGAATAAAGCATTATAGGCTTCCGGCCTGTGTTCTTGGAAGCAAAGCGTCCTCGCTTTGCACGGTCTTCGGAGGTAAGGCGGGGATGCCTTACTTCGTTTGCACATTGCTTCGCGTATTGCACGAATGCGTCGAAATAGCGGTTTCCTTCAAAAACGCCGGTATGAATGAGACCGCCCGGTCGGTACGCGCAGAGGCGCCGGCGTAGTTGCTGGAATGTATTGGCGAGCAATTACTAAGCGTTGCATTTCTAAAAACTCCCGGTTAATTTCCTGCCCCTTCAATATGCCGAACAGCATTATCTCAGAAGACCGACTTCAGAGCATCGATTTCAGTAATGATGAGATCGCGCGCTATTCCCGGCACCTCATCATGCCGGAAGTAACGCTCGATGGCCAGAAACGGATTAAGGCCGCCAGCGTTCTTTGTATCGGAACAGGGGGCCTGGGTTCTCCCATCGCACTTTATTTGGCTGCCGCCGGTATCGGTCGACTGGGCCTGGTTGATTATGACGTCGTGGATTTTTCCAATCTTCAGCGTCAAGTCTTGCACGGTACAGAGGATGTTGGCCGCAAAAAACTGAACTCGGCCCGAGACCGGATCAAAGCCCTCAATCCCAATGTGCAGGTCGACCTGCACGATATGATGTTTCGCAGCGAGAACGCGTTGGAGCTGGTGCAGGGCTATGACATCGTCATTGATGGGACGGACAACTTTCCCACACGCTATCTTTCGAACGACGTTTGCGTGCTGACGAAAAAACCAAATATCTACGGATCGATCTTTCGATTTGACGGCCAGTGCACGGTTTTCGCACCTCATCTGGGCGGTCCCTGTTACCGCTGCATGTTTCCTGAACCGCCTCCGCCAGGGATGGTGCCCAGCTGTGCGGAGGGCGGGGTACTCGGTGTCTTGCCGGGAATAATTGGTGTGATGCAGGCGATTGAGGCGATAAAAATGGTGATCGGCATTGGCGATCCGCTTATTGGGCGCCTGGTCAGCTTTGATGCCCTCAAGCTCCGCTTCAAGGAGTTCAAGATTCGCAAGGATCCAAATTGTCCAATTTGCGGAGATCATCCGACGATCCACCAGTTGATCGACTACGATCAGTTCTGCGGAATTCCGCAGGCTGACGCCGAAGCAGCAAAGGAACTGCAAGTGCCGAGCATCACGGCAACCGAACTGAAGACGAAGATTGATGGCCAAGAAAAGTTCGTCCTGGTGGATGTGCGCGAACGGTTTGAATATGACATCAGCCGAATTCCGGGGTCGAAATTAATTCCGTTGGGTGAGTTGCCGGCGCGGCTGAGTGAGTTGGACAGCGCGGACGAGATCGTTTTGCACTGCAAAGGTGGTAGCAGGAGCGCGAAAGCTTTAAGGATTCTTCAAGAAGCGGGTTTCCGGAAACTCAATAACTTGCAGGGTGGGATCACCGCCTGGTCTGACGAAGTCGATCCAAGCATCCCAAAATACTGACTGCCAAGGGAACAGGCCCAGTGCAAAGATTCCGTCGCCGGGCGGAGCCAATTGCGGCTGGCAGCGCCTAGGAAGCCCCGGAAATGGAAGAGACTCTCCTCGAACTCTTGTGTGCGCCCGTCAGTCACGCGGCTCTTCGTCTGGCCAGTTCAACTGAGCTCGGCCAGATCAATCGCGGTATTCAAG
Source organism: Verrucomicrobiota bacterium (assembly GCA_019235445.1). Taxonomy (GTDB): domain Bacteria; phylum Verrucomicrobiota; class Verrucomicrobiia; order Chthoniobacterales; family JAFAMB01; genus JAFAMB01. The sequence continues at coordinate 15,284 of JAFAKL010000211.1, forward strand.
AGCGCCTGATACGAAATCGCGATGGCTCGATCCTCGACGTGGAACTTAACGGTTCTCTCCTGTGCGAATCGGAGGGGACCTGTTACCCCATTCGCGACGGGTTGCCGTTTCTCGTACCCGGAGAAGCATTCGATTGGCCGCGAAATCCGTAACTCGATGGGCAAAGACGCGAGGCTCCACAAAAGACGGATCGTTCTGGATAATTTGGACCAGAATAAATCCGTTGATCAGGAGGAATACAGAATCGCTGGATCTCAAAAGGTGAGGACAAGAGTTCTGGAGAGCGCTTTGGACCTAGTGCACCAAATCCGAGGCTGGTATCGCTATACCAGCCTCGGACCTGGTGCACTGGATCGGACTTTCTTGCCCGTCCTTTTCTTTTTCGCTGCTTTTTTCTCCGGATGCCATCTGGAGAATGCGGAACAAAAGGGGGACACCGAGGCCAAATTGGGGCGATTCGAATCTGCCATTTACTGGTACGAATCAGCGCTCGGGACAGAGGATCGTTCAACGATCCACTGGAAAATGGCTGAGATTTTCGCAAATAAGCTGCACGATCCCGCCAGTGCCGCCTATCACTATCGTAGAATTCTGGCTTTGCATGGGGGCGGCGCGCGCGCGGAAGCTTCGAGAGCCGCTCTTCGCCGCCTGGAAGCAGTTTCAGCCCCGGAGGAGGGAAGTGCGAGTCGTGCTAAGAGCGGCTCGACCCCCAAGCCAATGGCACCAGAGCAAGCGGCTGCCGAGGCTGAGAAAGCCGCTAAGGGTAAAGTGCGCACCTACGTCGTGCAAAGCGGGGACACCTTGGCGTCTATCTCGAAGAAGTTCTATCAGACTTCTTCCCGCTGGAAAGACGTTCTCGACGCGAACCAGAACCAGTTGTCGAACCCCGACGCACTCAAGGCAGGTCAGACAATCATCCTTCCTTGATTCTGAGGGTAACCCTAACGATTGGATAGGAGTATGAACAAGGCCATCGGCTTAACTCTCATCTCAACGCTCCCCTGGCTTTTCACCTTTGCTGCGGCTAACGCGGAGGAGATCAGCGCCGAGCAGTACGCCGCGCGCGCGGTGCAAGCGGTCAAAGACGGGAACCAGGCAGAAGCGCTCACCGATTTTAACAAAGCAGTGGAATTGGCGCCCGATAAACCAATTCACTACCGGAATCGCGCCGCCTTTTTCGTTTTAACAACACAGTGGGACAAAGCCATCGGCGATTACGACACCGTGTTGAAGCTCGATGAGAATGACGAGGCAACGAGGCTAAACCGGGGCTATGCGTATCTTCAACTTGGGAAATTGGATCAAGCTCTGGCGGATTTTGACGCGGTGCTCAAACTACAGCCCGACAATGAACGAGCGCTCCGGTACCGGGCCTACATTTATACGGTTCAAAAACAAGATGCGAAGGCTGTGGAAGATCTAACCAAGCTGATCGAAAAAAATCCCGACGATCCCGAAAGCTACAAAGCTCGCGGGGAAGCCAACGCTGCGCAGGCACAATGGACCGATGCAATCGCGGATTACAGCAAGGCGTTAGAATTGACTCCCAAAGACCTCGACTCGCTCGCGGCTCGCGCGATCGCTTATGCACATGCTGGCGACAAAGAGAAGGAGTTCTCCGACTTGAATGCTGTGCTGGAGGCGAGGCCGGACGATCTGGAATTCCTGAAATTGCGCGCACAGGCTAATTACGACAGGAACCAGTTCGAAGCGGCGATTGCCGACTACTCTAAGGCAATCACTTTGAAGCCAGATGATGCCACACTCTACGCGGCGCGGGGATTCGCACGGCTTAAGCAGGGGGATAAGAACGGAACTCTGAAAGATTTTACCAAAGCGATCGAGCTAAAACCCAATGAAGTATCTTATTACGAGGCCAGGCTTTACGTTGAGGAGAGTGAGAGCGACTCGGAAAAGGCTCTGGACGATCTGACTCATCTGATCGCGTTGAAGCCGAATGAGATCGACCTCTATTTGCGACGCGCGGATCATTACCTTCGACTCGATAAAAAGGACGAGGCACTGGCAGATTACGCAAGCGTTCTCACCAAAGACCCAAAGAATATCGCCGCGCTGGCCGGCAAAGGGGAAGTCATTGCCAAGAAAGGTGACCGCAGGGCCGGTGCAGAACAGTTACAAGAAGCGCTCCGCCTGGCCACCAATCCCAAAGACAAAGCAAACATTCAGGCCAAACTCCACGCGATCGGAGTCGGGCCGTTGTAGGCAAATCGTCCCGCTTTGCACTGCAGTTTTCCTGCAACGCCGTTATAAACTTGGAGAGTCCAAAACTGGTAGGCAAAGCGTCCCCGCTTTGCTCTCCTGAATGCGGCTCTGTTCTCAGGCACGACCCCTCTCGTTGACTCAGCCTTCAGGCCTGGGCGAACCGGGGACGGTTCGCTTACAAAAAGTGCGGTCATTAAACGTAGGAGCTATCGTCCCCGCCTCCGAGATCGTCCCCGCCGACGTCCGTTGGGTCATTCGAGGCAAAATCGTCGGTGGTTGTTGGATCAGGGTCCGGGTCGGGGTCGGCGTACGCGGGTTGGTCGACGTTGCCTTGGTCCATTTGACCACGATTTTCGTCCGGTGCGTCGTAATAGTTATTGACGACTTCTGTGTTCTCCACCGGCACCTCTCCACCAAACACTCCCCCCGAGGGAGTGGTAACCCCGGAAAACGGACCCGGATTGTGGCCGATCAGATTTTCGATTCCTTGGAAGAGCAAGGCTCCTCCGGCAACTCCAGCCGCAGTCGACAACGCCCCCTGGAGAAATCCTCCGGATCCGCCCCGGCCAATCGGTTGCAACGGCGCTTGTTGGTAAGCGTACGAGGGAGGCTGCGCCGGCTGCATCGGAGCGGCAGTGGGAGGTGGCGGTGGCTGCGGAGTCGAGCGCGACGGCTGTGGCTGTCCGTGGGATTGGCCCGCCCCGAAAAGGCTGGCCACACCTGCGAGAAAACCACCACCTTGGTGAGTGCCGGACGAAGGAGTTGTCTCGGCGACTTGTTTCTCGAGCGCAGCGATTCGACTTTGCGCGTTCGAGAGAGCTTGCTGCATGACAATGGTGCTCTGGACCAACAGGTAAGGGGCTGAGGGAACCTCAGCTATCTTGCTTCGGATAAGTTGGTCAGCCTCGGGATCCTTGGGCTGGTTGCTCGCCTGGGCTAGTCGATCGAACAGGCCGGAGATGAGATTACGTTCTTCGGGTGTCATAGAATAAAGGAAGCCGTGGTTCGTCCTTTTGACAAGTGTCAGTCGTGCAGAAACCTCCCCCCAGTGTCCTGTTCCCTAAATAAGAGGCATGTTGTTGCGATCAAAATGGGCCGTCGGCAAGGCGCGAGGAGGGAGCATATCTGAATCGATACGTGACCGACGAGCAACGCGGCCGCCGGCCCATTTTCATCGCAACCCTCTGGGCCGGGGCCAGTTGGCTGTTTTTCCGCGTTGCTCGCTCGACCCGTATGGCTCACATACGGGCGCTTCGCTCGCGCCTTGAAAAACAGCCAACTGACCTCCCGCAACATACCTCTTATTTAGGGGACAGGACACTAGCCTCCTTCGAAACTGTATTTGCCGGGACCGACGAATACGAAGACGAACATGATGCAGAGCATCTCAATGGGACGCGAGTATTGCGTGAAATTGTGGGGATGCTCGCGAAAAGTCGAGACGCAGGCTACGAGCATGGTGAGGAAGATCAAGATGGCTGCCGGGCGGAATAAGACGCCGAGCACCAGCAGGATCCCGCCGGCAAACTCAGATAGCGCGGCGATAAGGCCCCATACATTCGGGAAGAGATTGATCCCCAAACTGGCCATGGCGTGCCCGTAGTGTGTCCAGGCTGACTGGCCGCCAGAGAGCTTATGCCAGCCAGAAACGATGAAAATGGCGCCAATACCAATTCGACCGATCAGCAGTCCGAGATTGGAATGTTTGGCCAAAGACTTGAACATGCCATTCGTTTAACTCACGGTGCCGTTCCCAGTCAACGGGAAGAGGGCCCGGTCGGCCGAAGAGGGATGAATGCCCACGGAGGGCAGCAGCGATCCAATCAATTCCATCGGCAGGCCGACGACGTTGGTGAAAGAACCGTCAATGCGCTCGACAATTGCATTGGCCGAATGCTGCGCTGCATAGGCGCCCGCCTTGTCGAGAGGGTTCACGTCTTTGAAGTAGGCGTGAATTTCATCGTTGGAAAGCGAACGAAGCGTGACTGCGCTGGAAACTGCCCGCAGCGTGATTCGCCCGCCGCGGCCCTCCATCAACGCGACGCCAGTGATTACTTCGTGGGTTTTCCCGGCGAGACGCTGCAGTATTCGTGCGGCATCGACCAAGTCTTTGGGCTTGCCAAAAATCTCCGCTCCGAGCGCAACGACCGTATCAGCGCCCAGAATTACTGCATCCGGGTACGCGGCAGCGACGGCGGCAGCTTTAATCTTGGCGTTGAGGCGTGCTAATTCACTGGCGGTTAGAAAGTCACAGGATAATTCCGCCACCTCAGGATGGACCACTTCGGCGGGGAATTTCGCCTCACGAAGCAGCAGGGCGCGCCGAGGTGAACTGGACGCCAGGATCAAGGGAACCATAACAGACACCGTTTCTCAGGATGAAAATCTCGAGTCAATCCAAAAGCAGGTTTCAGGTTTTCGGCGGACGATTCTTCAGAATTCAGAATTCAGGAAACAGGAGTCAGAATCGGTGCGGAGCGAGCTCCTGACCGTGAAATCCCAATTCTGACTCCTGTTTTCTGCATTCTGAATCCTGAATTCTGAAGAATGCAAATGGAGCGCCCTCGGGATACAGTAGTGACCGTCCCATGAGAAGAATAATTGTCGCGATCGCGAGTCTCGTCTGCTGTTCCCTGACCGCGAGGGCGGATTATATCATCAAGGAACAATTCGAAAATTCCGGATTGGTTCAGCACATTACACTCAGGATTAAAGACACCAGGATCAGAATGGACGCCGGAGACCAAACGAGCGCACTGATCGATTCGAAAACCGGCGTGACCACGCTTTTGCTGCATCCCAACAAAGCGTTTCTCAAGATCAGCCCAGAGGAGATCAAGGAGCAGACAAAAGCGCTGACGGAGATGCTGGGCCAAAACCTGGAGAACCCCCCCGACGCCCAACTACAGCCGACGGGAAAGCAAGAGAAAATTAACGGGCTAGATACCAAAGAATACACGACCACTTGCAATGGCATTCAGATGAGCATCTTCATCGCGAAACAATATCCGGACTACCAGAAGATTGTGGAAGCACTTTATCGGATCCAGAATGACCCGGCGGTGCAGATTTTTCAAAGCATGTCGATTCCTCCGGACAAGTATCCGGGATTGCCCGTACGCACGACGCAGACAATCATGGGGCGAAAACTCACCATGACCTTCGACTCCGCGCAGGAAACCAACGTGCCGGACAGTGACTTTGCCATTCCTCCGGAATACAAGGAACTCAATCCCCCCGCGATCGCGGAGCCGGAGAACGCGGCAGTCGAAAAAGGGCAGCATTGACGACCAGGCTTCTGAGCTCCTGACCCCTTGAAATCCCGATTCTGACTCCTGCCTCCTGTTTTCTGAATTCAGAATTATCGTTTGATGATCGTTACAAGATCCAGCGGCTGCGGCGCCGGTACAGGTATCCGGACGCCAAATAACGGTACCGATTGGATTCTCCAGCGGGCGAAGTTATAGCCAGATACCTCAAATGTTTTCCAATCGGGATTCAGGTGAATTGCGCTGAGGGAGTCCATGTTCACCACACAGAGCGCTGGGCCCGGCTGATTCATGAAATCCGAGAAGTTGGAGATATCCAGCCGCCGGTGAAAAGGGCGCGTTTTTTGGCGGAGATACCAGATTAAACTTTGCTCGTCGTAATTAAGTGACGCTGTTCTGGTCTCCCGAGAGATGAGAGGGAGCGCGATTTGGGCGATTTTCTTCGATGGGAATTCCGGTTCGACGATCCGGAATCCGACAAGAGCAATCAAGAAATACAGGACGAGAGCGGTCCCAAGGATGCGCAGCCTCCATTTGCTTCCCGAGACCTGTCGGGCGACGAGGGTTGCTAGCATCGGGTATGCCGGAAGGACGTAGTGCGGCAGTTTGGTTTGGATCAGTGTGAAAACCCCGAGAACAACTAAAATCGGCACTAGAAGGTAATTTTCCTCTGGCTCTCTATGGCCGAGCAACCGCCTGGCGCAGCCCGGTAGAAACAAACACCATGGAAAAAAGCTGAAAAAGCTTGTTACCAGGTAAAACGGCAGGAACAGAAGGTAGCCGGCTATACCCGCACCTCCGTGACTTTCCATCGGTTGCAGGGAACGCTGAAGAACATGTTTTCCAAGACCAACTTGCAAATAATCGCCATGGGTCGCGATCACCGCGGGTATACCCCAGAGCCCTACCACCGTTCCGATGACAAGCGTTCCGGCCAGAGCTGATCGGAAATTAAGCCGGAAACGGGAGCGGTTCAGAATCGCCTGAATGGGGGCAAAGGAAATCGGAAGTAACGCGGCAGGGCCTTTAGCGAGGAATCCCAGCCCGAGGGAGAGGTAGAAAGTCCACCACCAGAATGCGCATCTCGGATTCCGCAGCTTTTCCCAGTCGGCCCACGTCGCGGTGAGATAAAAGAAGACCAGCGGCATATCGGCCACGGCTGCGCGCGCATGAATGAAAACCTGAAGAGAGGTGGCGAAAATGAGTCCTGACCAGATCCCCACGCGCGGGCCGAAGATACGGCCGGCAAAGATCCAGGTTCCGACGACGGCAAGAGCGGCAAAAACCGCCGAAGGAAATCGCGCTGCGAAATCATTCTTCCCGAAGGCGTCGAACGCCAGAACCTGGCACCAGTAGATCAATGGCGGCTTGTCGAAGCGATATTCGCCATTGAGCCGCGGGACCAGGAAATCTCCGCTTTGCCGCATTTCTCTGGCCGCTTCGGCGAATCGCGGCTCATCGCGATCGATCAGTGGCAATGACCAGTTTCCGATCGAATAGAGCAGCACCGCGCCGAAAAAATATAGAGCCAGGCAGACCGGCTTATCCATGAGCGCGAGAATATCACAAGCGGAGTTAACCCATCTGTGGTTTAACTCCGCTTGTGGGAAATCTTCAGAATAACCAAGGCGAGCGAAAATCAAACAAGGTTCCGTTCGCCAGACTCTTCGGTCCGCTGATGATCGGGATCTTCTTATGTGCGCTGAGTTTCTTTGCTGACCGGGCCGTCATTGAATGGGTGAAGATGCACGACTGGAAGTCGCTTAAGGAGGTGGCAGGCTTCCTGAGCAGATGGGGAGACTGGCCGGAACTGATGCTTTTTGCCTCTATCGGACTCTGTCCTGCCTGGCTGGGGCGAAGCAGAGTTGTTTGCAAGACCTTGCTCTGCATGATGATAGCGGCAACGATTTCCGGTGCTGCTGTCAACTCTGTCCGCCTTCTTTCCGGTCGGGCACGACCCAACAACACCCAAGCAACGCAAGAGTGGAATGGCTTATGGAGCAGCCGCGGATTCCTGCTCTTTCAAAATAAGTACCATTCTTTCCCTTCCGGGCACACGGGCGCGGCATTTGCCTTTTTTGGCGTTCCATGGTTCGCCGAGCGCCGGTACGGCTGGTGGGCGTTGATTGCCGCCATAGCGATTGGCTGGTCGCGCCTTTATCTCAACGTTCACTATCTTTCCGACGTGATGGTGGGAATGTTGGTTGGACTGGTGACCGCATTCTTTGTCTGGGCACGGCTCCAGTCGCGGATCGACCGATTCCTCGGGGATCTACGCTACTTTTGAAGTTCTCCAATCAAATCTCGTGCGCGACGCTGCCCTTTTTGTTCGTCAATCCTCGGAGCTTTCCTTCGATAAAGGCGTCGATCTCTCCGTCCATGACCGATTGAATGTTGCTGCTTTCAACCCCGGTGCGGTGATCTTTCACCAGCTGATACGGCTGGAAGACGTAGGAACGGATCTGGTTTCCCCAGGCAATGTCGCCCTTCTCGCCGTATTGCCGGTCCAGTTCAGCTCGTTTCCGGTCCTGCTCGATCTGATAAATCTTGGCTTTTAACATGTTCAGCGCCATCTGACGATTTCTGCCTTGGCTCCGTTCCGCCTGGCATGCCACCACGATCCCCGTCGGGAGATGGGTAATCCGGACCGCGGTTTCCACCTTGTTGACGTTCTGGCCGCCTTTACCGCCGCTACGGAAAGTATCAATCGCAAGATCCTTCTCGTTGATTTCAACCTCAACATCCTCCTGAAGTTCCGGCACTGCATCGACGCTGGCAAACGAGGTGTGACGGCGTTTATTGGAGTCGAAAGGTGAGATTCTTACCAGACGATGCACCCCACGTTCAGTTTGCAGGTATCCGTAGGCGAACTCGCCGTTGACGAGCACCGTCACTGATTTGATCCCGGCCTCGTCACCCTCTTGAATATCGATAATCTGAATCTTGAACCCATTGCGTTCGATCCAGCGTTGATACATGCGAAAGAGCATATCTGCCCAATCGCAAGATTCTGTGCCTCCCGCGCCGGCATGAATGGTCAGGTAAGCATTGTTCTTATCGAATTCGCCGGAGAGAAGCATTTTCAATTCAAAATCTTCGAGCTCTTTTGAGACGGTGTGATACTCCTTTTCGACCTCGCGGAAAGCAGTCAACTGGCCATCCGGGTCTTTTTCCTCCTCGGCGAGCGCTCGCAGGGCGTCGAGATCGTCAATCTTCTGGATAAGACTCCCCAACGGCATCACTTTCGCGCGAAGATCGGACGTCTCATCGATGGTGGCCTGGGCGCGATCCCTGTTATTCCAAAAATCTGCCGCCGCCATCTGCTGCTCGAGATCTTTTAGCCGCGATTGGAGCTTTGGATAGTCAAAGATACCTCCGCAGTTCCCCAAGCCGCGATTTTAGTTCGTCCGTTTGAATCGACTGAAAATCAATTTCCATAGGCAGCAGAGGTAAATGTAATGTATGGGGCCTAAATGGCCAGCCAGGAGTGATTTGGTATCGCCGGTACGCTTCTTCCGACGGCCGATCAAGCAATCTCGTTTCGGATGGATTGGAGGTCTGGATCAATTTTCGCCATAGCTGAAAATGCTTTATCAATTTCGATCGCCCGGCACAAACGACGGCGCGCTTCGTCCAATTGGCCAAGTTGCGCGGCGTAGCAGGCAAGGTTGAACTGGATGGTCCCGCAATTTGGAAATTCCTCGCTGGCTTGGAGTAGGACTTCATGCGCGAAAGCCAAGCCACGGCCACGGCGGATGGCGTATGCACGAGCGATCGGCCAATTCGGGTCCTGAGGCTCCATTTCCACTAAATGGGTGGCGACGGACTCGGCTTCTGACCATTTTTGCCAGCGCTGATAGACTTCCAGCCAAACGGCCAGCACCGCCGGCAGTTCCTTGGACGCGTCCGGCAATTCTTCCAGCTCTTGTACGGCTTCCTGGAAAAGGGAGAGTTCGGCGAATCCGGATGCAGCCAGGAGCCGTCGTTGAAATTGCGAATCAATGATCATTCAGGAGTCAATATTCAGGAGTTGCAGGAGTTAAGCAGTACGGAACTTTATTAACCGTATATCAAACGGACTGTTTTGCGCCGAGCGTTGAACGCCAAAAAACTCGTGAACTCCTGCAACTCCTGGATACTGACTCCTGTACCAGGACACTAAATCCAGGTGCCGTTCGGAATTACCGCATTTTTCGGGATCACAACTACGCCGTCGCGTATATAATAATGCGTGCTATCCACGTTGGGTGCCTTCCCGTCGGGAGTGATTACGACGCTTTCACCGATCCGGGCATTCTTATCAATAATTGCGCGGTCGATGACGGAGTTTCTGCCAATCCCGATCGGCGGGCGCGGACCGGTTCCCTTAAAAAGCTCATCGGCTTCGTCCTCGTAAAAATCCGCTCCCATGATCACCGAGTTCCTGATGGTAGCTCCGCTCTCAATAATGCTTCGGATGCCGATCACCGCGCGGTCAATGTGGGCGTCAGAAATGATGCATCCCTCACCCACGATCGCATGTCTGAACGTCGCGGCGTTGACTTTACTGGCCGGCAGAAATCGGGGTCGCGTGTAAATGGGAGATAACCGCTCAAAAAAGTTATACGGAGGCACCGTGTCGGTCAGGTTCAGGTTCGCTTCGAAGAAGGCCCG
>JAFAKL010000374.1 GCA_019235445.1 Verrucomicrobiota bacterium
GAACGCATCCTCACGGAGACTGAGATCGAGAACATCGATGTCGCAGCAAAGGAAGAGACGAACGAGGCGGTCAAATTTGCCGAAGAAAGCGCATTCCCGCCAGAAAATGAGATTATGAGCGACGTCTACTGGGAAGTGGACCATCAGACTGACGCCGCAAAATATGGGCGTTACTTTTTCAATTCCTGATCGACAGCTCAAATCCCATGCCTTTGATTACCTACCGGGAAGCGCTCAAAAACGCCTTATCCGAAGAAATTGAGCGCGACGAGAACGTCTTTATTCTCGGCGAAGAGGTCGCCCAATACAACGGCGCTTACAAGGTCACGGAGGGACTTTGGAAGAAATTCGGCGACAAGCGCCTGGTCGATACGCCGATCAGCGAAGCCGGATTTATCGGCATGGGAATCGGCGCCGCGATGCTCGGTCTTCGCCCCGTCATTGAATTAATGTTCTGGAGTTTTGCTTATGTCGCCTTTGACCAGATTATGAACAATGCAGGTTGCATCCGCTACATGTCCGGCGGCCTGGTCAATTTGCCGCTAGTGATTCGAGGTCCTGCGAACGGCGGGACCAACGTGGGGGCCACCCATTCCCACACTCCGGAAAATCTCCTGGCGACAACCCCCGGACTGAAAGTAGTCACTCCCGCCACGGCTTACGACGCAAAAGGCCTCATGAAGACCGCTATTCGCGACAATGATCCGGTGATGGTGATGGAGAACACGCTGCTGTATGGGGAAAAATGGGAGGTGCCGGATGAGGAATATCTTATCCCTCTCGGGATTGCTGATATTAAACGGGAAGGGACCGATATCACGCTGGTCGCGCACGGGCGAGCGGTGATTACTTGCCTGAAAGCAGCGGAACGTCTCGCGGCGGAGCACGAGATAAACGCTGAGGTGGTCGACCTCCGCTCGATTCGTCCGCTGGACCAAGAGACCATCGTTGGCTCGGTCAGGAAAACCCATCGTGCACTGGTGGTCGAAGAAAACAAGCCGTTTTGCGGCATGGGCGCCCAAATCGCCGCAATTTTGCAGGAGACGATCTTTGACGAACTTGATGCGCCGGTAGGGCGCATCTCGTCATTGGACGCCCCGGCCATCTACAGCCCGCCTCTCGAAAAAAAGCAGTTACCGGATACCGCGCGGGTCGTCGCAAAAGTCCTCGAAATCTGTTAGTCTCCTGGTCGTATGCCTATCACCATAGAAATGCCGAAACTCAGTGATACCATGACTGAGGGAACGCTGGTCAAGTGGATCAAAAAGGTCGGGGACAGCGTCGCGGTCGGTGATGTCCTTGCCGAGGTAGAGACCGACAAAGCCACCATGGAAATGGAGGCGTTCGATGAAGGCGTATTAACCGAGATTTACGTCCAGGACGGGAACAAGGTGGAAGTCGGCCAGAAGTTGGCTCTTCTGGCGGCCAAAGGGGAGGAGGTCGAACACGCGAGCGCGAAAGCAGCTCCAGAAAGCAAGCCGCCCGCCGCGAAAACAGGAGATAAGCACGACGCCACGCCAGGCCAAGATCCTGATGGTACGAAACCGGCACCAGAGAAACAGCAACCGTCTTCGGCCAAAAAAGAAGACGGGTTGGACGTCCCACCGTCGAAGGAAGCGGCAGCGGCGGAGCCTGCCGCTGCAGGCCAAGGAGTGCAGGAATCGCGGTTGGCTCCCGTCGAGCCGGCGGCTGGTGACCGGATCAAGGCTTCGCCCTTAGCAAAAAAGATCGCAGCCGAACTGGGTATCGACCTAAGCGTCGTTCAGGGAAGCGGACCGGGAGGGCGCATCGTTCGGGAAGATGTAGTTGCAGCCGGCCAATCCATCCGACCAAAACAAGCGGCCACCCCGCCGCCAGTGGCGCCTAAGTCGCCCGCGAGCGCGTCGGCGCTGGAAGACAAAAAGATCCCCTTGTCGGGGATGCGCAAAGCAATTGCCACACGGTTATTAGAGAGCAAAACAACGATCCCGCATTTCTATCTCCAAGCGGAGATCGATGCGGAGCCGCTCACCACTCTGCGTCAGGCCGTTAACTCTGCCGCGGAGACTGCTGGGATGGGCAAGCTCACCGTAAACGATTTCATCCTCAAAGCCACCGCGGTGGCGGCCAGTCGGATCCCATTGTCCAATGCAGCATTTGGCGGCGATTCCATCATCCAGTTTGCCAATGTTCAACTCGCCTGCGCCGTCGCGGTGGACGAAGGCCTGGTGACGCCGGTGATCCGTGAGGCACAGAAAAAGACCATTGTTCAGATCAGTGTTGAACTAAAAGAGCTTGCGTCTCGCGCGCGCTCCAAAAAGCTGAAACCCGAAGAATACCAAGGCGGCACCATCACCGTTTCTAATCTGGGTGGTTACGGGGTCGAACAGTTTTATGCGATCATCAATCCGCCACAAGCCGTTATTGTCTCGGTCGGAACGATCGTCAAAAAGCCGGTGATCGATGCCGCGGGTCAAGTAATACCGGGTCAACGAATCATTCTAGGTATAAGTTGCGACCACCGGGTCGTGGATGGTGCAATCGGGGCGCAGTTTCTCGGGGAGCTGAAAAAGCTTCTGGAAAATCCCACCCTACTGCTGTTGCTCTGACAACGATTCCCCGACGAGGCCTGATCGTATGTGACCGCAGGCGAACATTTATGAAATATGACCTGGTTGTTCTCGGTGGCGGCCCCGCCGGTTATGTCGGAGCGATTCGCGCCGCTCAACTTGGCAAGAAAGTTGCCTGCGTGGAAAAGGAGCGGCCAGGGGGCACGTGTCTCAACTGGGGGTGCATCCCCACCAAATCGCTTTTAAGGAATGCCGAGCTCTATCGTCTGCTGAAAACGCGGGCCACTGATTTCGGCTTCAAATTTGATAATCTTGCCTTTGAATGGAGCAAAATCATTGCCCGCAGCCGCGGCGTCGCGGACAAGCTGGCCGGAGGAGTCGAATTTCTTTTCAAGAAGAACAAGATAGACTATCTCCGGGGCGAAGCGTCGATCACCGGCCCTGGCAAAATCGTTTATAAGACCAAGGAAAACCGTGAAGAAGCAGTCGAGGCGGAAAACATCTTGATTGCCACTGGCGCCGTTTCCCGCGATCTGCCGGGCCTGGCTACTAACGGCAAGACAATCCTGAACAGCCACGACGCCATGATCCTGGAACCGCAACCGAAGCGGCTGATCGTGATCGGCGCAGGTGCCATCGGCGTTGAATTTGCCTATTTTTTTAATGCCTTCGGCACGGACGTAACCATAGTCGAGATGTTACCGAATGTTCTTCCCGTCGAAGACACGGAAGTCAGTGTCACTCTGGAGAGATCGCTGGCCAGGCAGGGAATAAAAATTTTTACAAACACCAAGTTGGTCACAGCCAAGACCAATGATCGGGGCGTCACCGTGGCCATCGAAGGCAAGAAACAGGAAACTCTGGAAGGAGATTGCATGCTGGTGGCGATCGGCGTGGACCCTTTACTGCCGAAAGGAGTCGAACTCAAGCTGGACAACAAGGGGTTCATTGAGGTGAACGATCGGTACGCGACAAACGTCCCGGGGATTTACGCAGCCGGAGATGTTATTGGACCGCCTTGGTTGGCGCATGTGGCTAGTTGGGAAGCGATCCAAGCTGTCGAAGGAATGTTCACTGATCATAAACCAAAGCGAGTTCGGGTATTCCCAGGCTGCACTTATTGTCAACCGCAGGTCGCCAGCGTCGGGCTTACGGAGAGAGCAGGGAAAGAACAGCAGCTGAAATTCAAAGTGGGCAAGTTTCCGTTTTCGGCCAATGGGAAAGCGCTCGCCGCCGGGGAACCCGAGGGGTTTGTTAAACTCCTCATAAGCGAGCCGCATGGCGAAATTCTTGGTGCGCATATCATCGGAGCGGAAGCAACTGAACTGATTGCCGAGCTCGGTCTGGCGGTCACCCTGGAAGCAACGTTTGAAGAAATCGAAGCCACCATTCATGCCCACCCAACGTTGAGCGAGGCTGTCCACGAGGCGACCGGTGCAGCCTTTGGTTTAGCTATCCATTCCTGAAGCAGCTTCTGGACGCACTTCTTAACACCTTTAAGAAGGCCGTTTCTTTATGCGCAACCAGGATTCTTCTTATTAAGTGTGTGCACTACTCTCCTGGTATTCCGCAAGTCATTGGTAGGTAGCAATTAGCGTGTAATCCACCTCTGTGCATAACTTCTGCCAGCGTTACTGGAAACCAGGAACAAAATCTGGAAGCCCGAAGTTGTTAGCATTTATGCACAGTTATTCACGCGTGGTGCGCTGTAAAACCGCTTCAAACAGGGCTTGGGAGAAGAAGGGCAGAACAGGGGGATCTCTTCCAGTTCTTTCCTCCGCGCTGAAAGCGCCAATGAAAGCTCCAAACCAAAGGCTGCGCCCCTGGCTGGCCTTCAAATTGAATTATTGGTTGGCCGCGGTCGGCCATCGAGAACCACGACGACGAGGACGAGAACGATCAGTTAGCCGAGGTCCAGGAGGGATCCGAAATCAGGATCGTACAAGCGTTTGTAGGTTCGGATCGCGAAGCCGTCCGTCATGCCGGCAATGTAGTCGCATAGAACGCGTGCGCGGCTACGGCGATCATGTTTCAAGCCCATGATGCGATCGAAGCTTTCCGGCAGCAAACGGAGGCCGCCGCTGTTGAGGTAACTTTCGGAGAAGGCCTTGAAAATGCCTTCGAGGATGATCCTGCCTTTCTGTTCTAATTGATGCAGCTGTGAATGGTCAAAAACCAGTTCCTGAGAAAGCCGTTTGTAAAAGTCCGCCTCCGCGCGAACACCTGGATCGACAAACAACCCAAAACGATACCGATTGGTGGGCGGCGTGATCGCAGTGGCGCGCTCGATCAAAGAACAACATCGGATGAAAGCCCCGATCTTTTTGCCGAAACGGGCTTCCGCTTTTCCTTCTCGAATGGCCGACAAAATTTCTTCCGCGTGTCGAGCTAGATTTCCCTTCAGGCTTTGACGCTCCGCCCAACGTTTAACTCTTTCGAAACGAAGAAAGCCTGCGTTCATGCTGTCCACTAGATCGTTGAGGCAGTAGGCAGTGTCATCGGCCCAGTCCATGATCTCGCATTCCAGACTGCGGAACTGGTTCAGATCACCAAGGACAGAAGAGTTAGCGTCGTCCAAAACAAAGGTCCGCAGATATTCCTGTTCATCGTAAATGAATTGGTTTGCAGCCTCTGGATTCTCACAAAAGAGTCTCTTGTATTTGAGAATCCCATCGATGAATGCACGAGTGGGATTCATCCCGCGACGCGAGTCCAAGCCGGGATAAATCGTTTCCGCAATGATCCGGAGACTTTGTGCATTGCCTTCAAATCCGCCGAATTGTTTCATTAACTGGTGCAAAGTCCGCTCTCCAGCGTGGCCGAAGGGCGAGTGCCCGAGGTCGTGCGTGAGCGAGATAGCCTCAACCAGATCCGGATCGATAAAAAATCCTTCGTGAAGGAAAGGAGAGGTCTGTCTGAGAAAAGAACAGATCGAGCGACCGATCTGAGCAACCTCCAGCGAATGGGTCAATCGGGTGCGGTAGAAATCGAATTCTCCCGAACGAAAGACCTGCGTCTTGGCCTGCAGTCGGCGAAAAGCGGAACTGTAAACGATACGATCTCTGTCCGTCTGAAAAAGTGTTCGATACTCATCCGGTTCACGCGGATGAAGGCTTTCCAGATCGAACTGATTGTAAAAACTGTTTTCCGTTAGTTTCCTCACCTGATTCGTTTCTAACTTACGTTCTGCATCCTGAAACCACAGAATCTCATATTTGACCGAAGATCGGAGACGAGTCATACGGACAAGTCCAAATTAGCATAGCCTTGCAGCCTGTGTAGAAGTTAGGGACAGGACACTAGTGCCTGCGCTCAGGGGGTGGGGCTCAAAGCCGGAGTCGGACTTGGACTGGGACTCGCGCTCCCGCTCGGAGTCGGGGAAGGACTCGGCGCCGATGCCGGGGACTTGCTATTCACAGGAGTGGGAGCGGCTTCCGGACTTTGAACGCCGGCCGGCGTTGGCAAAGAGCTGGACGTGGGCTGTGCAGCCGGCGAAGCTGCCGGCGAAGGCGAAGTCGCGGGCGAGAGCGAAGTTGCAGGCGAGGGCGAAGTTGCAGGCGAGGGCGTGGCCTTTGAGACAATTTCGTTCCGACGTTTCAAAAGGTGCGCGAGGCTCCAGTCCGGAACTAAGTAAACCCAGTTTTCAAATCGCTTTTCCTTCGCCAGCTGCTCTTTCAGACCGGCAATCTTTTTCTCAAATTCTTCGTCTCTCTTTTTCTTGTCCTCAGCGCTTTCGTTCGGGGCCAGGGTTCGTTGGGAGGGTAGGTCTGCGCTGGCACTCAGCCGGAAATAGCGCGCTTTATCGGGCCCTTCTTTGCCGATGAGGAAATCGTAGGTGAAACCGTCGAACGTTTTGACGCTGACCTTAAAGGGGTCCCTTAACCCACTCTCATCTGGGGAAATGGAAGGCGGTCGAACATCCACGAAGGTGGGTTCAAAAGTGGAGAGACTTTGAGCAAAAGTTTTATCCAGAGTCTCCCCCGGTCGGAGGTCCTCTAGTTGCCAGTCCGCCTTTGGATCCTGGCGAATCAATTCCCAGCCCGGGTTATTGGACCA
>JAFAKL010000469.1 GCA_019235445.1 Verrucomicrobiota bacterium
CCAGATCGGGTCCTTAACCGAGACTCTCGATGCCATTGAACTTGCCAGAGAGAGTGGTTACACGGCCGTGATCAGCCATCGGTCAGGCGAAACAGAAGACACAACGATCGCCGATATCGCCGTTGCCACGAATGCCGGACAAATCAAGACCGGATCCCTGTCGCGAACCGATCGCATCGCCAAGTACAATCAACTCCTGCGTATTGAAGAAGAACTAGGTGACAACGCAGTTTATGGAGGTAAGATGCGCTGAGTGAGTATCGGCTCCGAATACGGCAATTACGACGACCCCAGGGATGACTGGATCCGCTCGCTCCTGACCAGGATTCTCTACCTCCTGGTCCTGGCAGCGGCGTTCATTCTTTTGATTTGTTGGTTTCTGCCGTTAGTCAAAGAACGGGAGCGTCAACAAAATGCTTTGCAGAACCTGAAGCAACAGGTGGAACAAGAGAGAACCAGTTATAACCGGCAAAGCAAAAAATTGACGTTGCTGCAAAATGATCCGGCCTATACGGAGCTTTTGGCGCGCGATAAATTGGATCTCATGAAACCTGGTGAAACCATTTTCCGGATGGAACCCGGCCCAGAGAACAGCCATTAGTGTACTGTCGAATTCGATGCGTTGAGATCTCTTCCCAGTTTCGAAGAGAGGTATGACGCAAAAGAGACTGTTTTGAGTCCTCGCCTTTGGCGCTCGCTGCGATGCTTGCCCTTGTTGCCAGTTGCACCAGTGTCTTTGAATTCCATGTTTCTTTGATCGCATCATCGTGGAGGGTCGGTCGGATTGCTTCCGCCGCCGACATCCACTTCGCTCGGCGCATTCCACCATCCGCGTTTTAGAGAGAGGGAGCTGAAGAACTGAATTCGCCGCGAGCCCCGCTCCCGTGCAGTTCGCCCTCAGACACCCGATCTTGCTTCGAGAAACGAACGCATCTGTTCCCCAGCGCTACACGGATAGGCGTGTTCTCCCCCCATCTCGTGTCAAGCGCGGGACCTAAAGTCATTTTTGTATGCACCGAAGACACCTGTTTCCTCTCCTTCTGGCGCTCTCGATGGCGTCTCCTCTCTGGGCGCAAAGCGCACCGCCACCCTCCGGTTATCCAACGCGTTCAACCAGGGAAAACCTTGCTGCCAAACGCTACGTGGTGGCCGGCGATCGTGCTTACATCGTGGGCACACAGGATGGCAGTTTTCCCGGGATGGGATTTCACATCAAAGGAAAGATGAACGGAGTCTGGTCACATCCACTGAAGCTCCTTGATTCCTATCAATTTCTGTTGAACGACACACCGTTGCCCGCAGCAACAATGTTCACCTCAGGCCCCGGCTTTGTTCAGCTTGATCTTCCACTCACCGGCGGCCTGAAGATTGTTCGGACCGAATTTGCGCCGGACGGCCTGCCGGTGGTGCTGATCGGTCTTGAGTTTCAGAATGTTAGCGCCGGCTCGGCGAACCCCTCTCTGATCTTCCAGCCCACGAGTGAAATTTTGCCCGCCTACCCTTGGTCCAGTACCAAGCCAACCTCAGATCAGCTGGATCAGGCAGATCATGTTAGTTTCGACCCGCTGATCTCCGGTCTAACGTTCTCTGAACCCGGGAAACCCTGGTACGCGCTCGTCGCCGGTCGTGTTGAGGTCCATGGGCCACAAGACAGCGTCCAGTTCCTGGGCGCCTCGGATTTGGGCAACGTTGGCAAGAAGGCATTTGGCCAGCTCAAGTGGCAGTTGACGATCGCTCCTGGATCGACTATCAAAATCTGGTTTGCCGTTGCCGGCACGCACGTTAACAAAGCTGAAGCATATGCCGCATTGTTATTGGGGTTAGCGAATCCAGGAAACCTGCTCGCGGATAAAATAAAGGAACGGCTGCACGCACTGGCACAGTCAGACGCCAAGATTCCCGAGGCGTCCGTCCAGGCAGCATTCAACTGGGCTAAGCTGAATTTGGCGGACATGCGCCGCATAGTCCTCGATGCCGAAATCCGTGACACCGAGGAAGGCACAGTTTATCCCTCGCCTCTGGTCTTCTTTCCTTTCCTGAGTGGATTTGGCGCGGGCTACCCCGATTATCCATGGTTTTTTGGGACGGACGGATGTTACACCACGTTCCCGCTGGTCGCGGTCGGCCAATGGGAGGCGGCTGAAGATCATCTCCGAACCCTTCGCGAAGTCTCGCGCGCCGTGAACGGATCTACCGGCAAAGTGCTACACGAGATCGTTACCGACGGGTCGATCTACTTCGGGACGAATACGCAACCGGGCGATGTCAATGAGACCGGCGAGTTTGCCACGGCCGTGGCCACTCTTTGGCGTTGGTCCGGAGATGACAATTTCCGGGACGAAAACTACGACTTCATCAAGGCTGGCCTGACCTACATCACCACGGCTCTGGATACCAATCACGATGGATGGCCCGAGGGTGCCGGCATGGTCGAAGCGACCGGGCTCGGCGCAGAAAAATTGGACGTGGCAGTGTACACCATTCGCGCCGTAAACGACCTTGACGAGATGGCCCGGAGCAAAGGAGACTCGGAGACCGCGAGTTGGGCCGAGCGGCAAGTCGATGCGCTAAAGGCCAGATTCGAGCCGGATTGGTGGAATCCCGGCGATCATCTGTACGCCGACTCCCTCGGGCTGAATCATCCAGTTCCAACAGATCCTAACGCGACGGTGGTGCCCGGACCTTCGCCATTCACTCAGCTGCAACAATTCTACTGGATCAACGCCACCCCCATGGAGACCGGCATCGCCACAATCGATCACGCGACCGCAGCGTTGCCAATCCTCGAGAGCCCCCTCTTAACCGGAAACACCGGCTTCTACCAGGAAAGCCGTTCCCCCAACCGTCAAGCCTCGGCGCTCAACACCTCCGTGATGGCGGTCGCGGAAGCGAACTACGGCCGTATGGATGAATCACTGCGCTACCTCCATTTTATCGCTTCGGAACTGGACACGGAACAGCCAGGCGCCTTACCCGAACTATTCAACAGCCCGGATTACAATTACTTCCAGGATTTCACGAGTCGCGCGATGGTGATGCAAGCCTGGTCATCTTACGGCGTGGAGTGGCCTGTGATCTACCACTTCCTCGGTATCCGCCCGAACATCCCCAACCGCGAAGTGTCCGTGATCCCAAAGCTCCCGTCCACCTGGCCGACTCTCTCAGTGGACAATCTCCGGGTTGGCAACGGCACCTTGAGCGCGTCAGCGACCATGGAGGGTCATCGGTACACGACCACGGTGTGTGCCCCCTTTGGTCTCAGAATAATGATCGGATACGCGCTGCCGGCAAACGCGAACATTGCCAGCGTTGCGCTCGACGACAACCCCGTCTCCTATGGGATCAGAGACACGCCTCGAGGCCGCGAAGTCTTCGTCACCGCCAACTCCGGCCAACCGCTGAGACTCGTCATCACTACGCGATAGTAGATTTACCTCCCGATCGTCCTCTCGTCCTTCTCGCCGATTGCCGCCGCACCTGATCAGGTTTGATCGCTCTTGGACGAGTCTCTTTTTTCTTTCTCTTGCGTCCAATCCTCTCCCTTCATCCGCAGCCGGTTAGCTTTTCCGCTTCTGAACCGCGCTGAGGGAAGGCAACCTTTGCTTAAGGCTTAATACCGGGGCAAAAAGATCTCCCATCTTCTGAACCCGGTTGAGGACTTCTTTAGCCTCAAACACGAGATCCGCTGCATTCTTTTTCCGGCTGACCGCATCCACTTCGTCCCAGGTTACAGGGGTTGAAACAGTGGGACGATCTTTGGCCCGGAGCGAGTAGACGTTTACGGTGGTCTTATGATCATCATTTTGGCTCCAATCAACGAGCACCTTGGCGGGACGAAGACTTTTTTGCATTTTGGACACGACCGTTTCGGGCGATTGGGATTCCAGTAACTCCGCCAGTGCATGGGACAACGCCTTCGTTCTATCGTAGGTGGCTGCGCTGTTGATCGGAACGTAGACTTGCAATCCTTTGGACCCGGATGTTTTCGCGAAACTTTGCATATTCAGTGTATCGAACAGCTCTCTAAGCCATAATCCAACTTTGCAGCAAAGAACGACGTCTGCCGGCGGACCCGGATCGAGATCGAACGCGATGGCCGTGGGGCGGCCGATGGAAGGAGCTTTGTGTAAAAACGTATGAAGTTCCAGATCAGCCAGATTGGCAGCCCAGATCAGGGAGGGAAGGTCATTGATTACGCAATAATCAATTTCTCCTCCCTCACTTTTGGCGACTTTGGTCGTCTTTATCCATTTCGGACGATGGGGCGGACATCTTTTCTCATAAAAGAACATTCCCTCTACCCCGTCCGGATATCGTTTTAGCGTAATCGGTCTGTCTTTCAGGTGCGGGAGCAAAGCGGGAGAGACCCGAACATAATAATCTATCACGTTCCCTTTGGTGAATCCCGCCTTGGGATAAAAGATCTTGTTGAGATTAGTGACGTCCACCTTCGTTCCTTGGACGTCGAGTCTTTGCTTCGAGGCCATTCTCAAGATGCCTTCTCTCGCACGACTTCTTTTGCATCCTTATCTTCGCGGAGCCCAAGAAACACAGGCTGACGCAGACGATGATCCCTCGTCCACTCGCTGAATTTTATCTGGCAAACCATTTCGGGCTCGATCCAGTGACAAAGCTTCATTTCGGAGGCCGTCACTCCTCGGCCAAAACGCCCTCCGCGCTTTTCGGGCAGATCGATAAATGGGCTTGTTTCGCGTGGAATCTTCTTAAACATTCGAAGCAGCTCATGGAGAAGTTTTTCATTAAACCCAGTCCCGACTTTCCCGGCAAACTTAAATTGGTCACCATCATAGACCCCTACAAGGAGCGCACCAAAATGGCTTCGCGAGCCTGCCGGTTCCGTGTACCCCCCGATGACGAATTCCTGTTGTTGCTCAAACTTCAATTTGATCCAATCACCGGTGGCACGTCCGCTCTCGTACAGAGAGCCGGTTCGTTTTCCAATCAGACCTTCAAGACCGAACTGACGAGCTTGTTCCAACAGCTTTCTGGCGTCCGTGCCCAAAGCTGCGGAATAGCGGATCGTTCCTGACCCATCCGCCACCAGCCTTTCGAGCTTCGCCTTGCGCTCCTGAATTGGAGCCTTGCGGAGATCCTTCCCATTTAAGCGCAAGAGGTCAAAGACGTAGTAAAATATGGGCGGACGCTCCTGCCCGAGCTCAAAGGCCTGCAGCAATTGAAATGACGAAAGACCCTTTTCATCCAAAGCCACGATCTCGCCATCGATAATTGCATCTTCAACATCCAATTTGGCGAGCGCGTCCATCACCTCAGTGAACTTCCCGCCGAAATCCTTTTCGTTACGGGACACCAGGCGTGCCTCACTGCCTCCCCGAAGCGCAATAGCACGAAAGCCGTCAAATTTGATCTCATAAAACCAGTCGCCGGGCGGCATTGATTCGACCAGCTTCGCTTTCATCGGCGCTATGAACCCGGGCAGAGGCAATGGGTTCAACTTAGGCTTTCGCTTGCCGCGGGTAGTCGTTTCGCTTCCGGATTTGGATTGCCAGACCCTGTCGCCTCTGGCCAGCTCTTTCATGCTCCGACCTGAATGCACGGAGGTATCATCGAGCTTCTTGGAAACAGGCTTCACATCTTCGCCGGCTTTGATCAGCAACCACTGCTTTTCGTCTCGGAGCCGAACCAGATACCATTCTCCCTTTAACTTCGTCCCAGATAAAACGAAGTGAAGTTTGCCTTGTGCTAGCTCCTTTTCCGGTGCCTCGCTGAGAGGCTCGAATGTGCCTCGATCCCAAATCATGACGGTACCACCGCCATACTGACCCTCAGGAATCGTCCCCTCAAAATCGATATACGACAGGGGATGATCCTCAACCTGGACCGCGAGATGTTTCTCTCCCTTCGCATAGGGAAAGCCTTTCGGCACTGCCCATGATTTGAGTGTCCCGTTAAACTCCAGTCGAAGATCATAGTGCAGACGAGTGGCATCGTGCTTTTGCACAACGAAACGTTGTCCCGTACTCCGCGCGAGGCTGTCAGCTGCGGGTTCGGCGGTCTTCTTGAAATCCCGCTTAGCGGCATACTCTTTTAGAGACATCTCGCACTCCACTTGGTCACCGCTCGCTAAGAGGCGGAGAAGCTTTATTTATCAAGATCTCCACCGGGCAGCGTCAATGCAGGATATGATGTGACCCAGCCACCCGAGAAAAAAGACCCACAGCGCGATGGTAAGGACGAAATAGAGCAGCGCCGCGAGAAGTCTTCCCTGAATCAACTGTCCTAGACCGGGAATGAAGAAGCTCGCTAGCGCGGGAATAACATTGCTTGTAGAATTAGTACTCATCATTTGGGAATTCGGATGTCAATCGCCTTTCGGTCTTGCATAGCGTGAGTGCTCGTACCGGCCGAGGCTTGGTTTTTGGACATTTTGAAGACGATTTTCAGGCCTAGGTGCCTCTCCGGAAAAGGTGCCCTGGCGGGGCATCGGCCCTGAACTGGTGTGAACCCCCTAAGCGTTAACTTAACTTAAGGAAAATCCTACAGCGAAAGTGAGCGGCCTGGCCCGAAGTGCCTGGAATTAAGAGAAAAGTGGACCCGTCCCGGGTACGTGGTTAAGCGAGGTCTTCGACCTCAAACCGACCAGTGCTCCAGGTCGGGCTGCCTGAAAAACGAGGAAAGGAGAGTGACACATTTGGAGGAAACCTTGATCAACCGTCCCTACGGGGCTAGACGCATCTTTTTTTTTTCCAGGCACTTCGTGCCAGGCTACCCCTCGTTTGAATCCTCCGGGATAAATGCGTCACGGCACCTGCCTGCCGCTGCGAAAAAGCTAGCGCTTCTGGGGCGCCGCCCCAGACTGCAATGTTCGCGCTTCCAGCGCGCAGGAAACACATACGCGCTTTCAGCGACTAAAGACCCTAATCCGGTTTCACCGAAAATTCGTCCGCGAGGTACTGCTCCGCCTCCGTCAGATCGAATTGGTGAATCACAAAAAACCTGGACCTACCGGCTTGATTCACCTCGCCAATCAAGAGCGGGTCCAAAGCACGAGGCGCTGGATCCGGGAGAAGATCGCTTTTCCAGCGCCCCTGTTGGTCAATCACAAGGTAGAGATTTTCAAAGTGGTCTTTGGCTGCGCGGGCTTTATCTCGAGCTTCTCGCGGCAGGAGACCATCGAACTCCGCCGTTAAAACCAGTTTTTTCCAAGGGCAAACCCGGTCAAGCAGATTTAGACCCAACATATACAGAAGCATTGCCCCAAGAAGCCAGGCGCCCAGAAGAATAAAGGGTTCGGTACCGCCAAGACCGAGCAGACGCGAGAAGACATAGCCAAACACAGGGAAGGTTCCAAGTACCCCGACAGCTATCGTCAGTACTCGCTCAATCTTCATTCTTCGTTCATTCAATTTTTTGACAAACAACTGGGTCTTAGCGAACGGCAGTTTGGTTTGCAGCGCGGCCCTTTCCGAAAACGTCGGCAGCATTTCGGCCGTGATTTCGAACCTGCTTTGCTGCTTACCTGCAAGGTTAAAGACAGCGAAAACGGGAAGCTCCGCTCCCGTGACTTCATCCCGGTAACTGTGTTCGAGACCGCATGGATCGAACTCCTGAACTTGGAGGAAAACCGACGGCGCTTTAGCCAGAAGAGTTTTTCCTTCGCCGCACTCTCTCTCGAGAGGAAAGAGATCATGCGTATATTTGCCTGCGAGAGTAACAGGCTTGCAGTAATTCTGCATCAGCATGTTTAGATGAGTACTCATTGGAATCCAGCCCTTCTTTAGACTTTCCTGTTCCCTTCAGAACCTCCGCCAATGGAACTGAGAACGGGGGCACATTCAACTCGTTTCTCGCCTCTGACAAGGATGCGTGAATCCGTCAGATTCTAACACCTTACAAATCTCGTCGACCAGCTGGTCCGGATCTATGGGCTTGGTCAGGAACCGTGCAAAACCTGCTTCGAGTGCTCTCCGCCGTTCCTCCGCATCAAAGAGGCCGGTCAGTGCTATCACCGGCGCATCACCACCCTCTTCCGGCGCCAGTTCGCGAACGTGTTCTAAAAGTTCATACCCATCCATCTGCGGCATCGACAGGTCAGAGATGATTACTTCAGGACGATGACGGGCGACCAGATCCAAACCGTCTCGTCCGGCGGTCGCAGCCAAAACTTTCGCTCGTCGATATTCGAGAAAAAGGCGGATGGCCTCCAGCGTATCCTTGTGGTCCTCGATCACGAGAATAAGGCATCCTGTAAGCAGATTCTTTTTCTTGTCGCCATTCATTCGCTAATACCCCTCCAAGTGATTCGCCGACCGAATGGAGACTGGTTGCCTTGCAGCCTTTTTACTTCCCCATTGCCGCCATGGAACGAGGTCCAGAATCGACCCGACAAGCGAACTTTTGCGGAGCGATCCCAACATGTTCAGGAAAGGAGAACCGAAAGCGGCCGAAAGACCGGACCAGTGCCCGCCGACTCCCGTGCCGGAAACCAGCGACCTGGGCGAGCTTCGGAGGGCCGCTGCCAATTGCCGGGCCTGTTCTCTTTACAAGAACGCCACCCAAACGGTTTTTGGCGAGGGCGGAAGGGAAGCGGACGTGGTTTTGGTGGGGGAACAACCCGGCGACCAAGAGGATTATGCCGGGAAGCCTTTCGTCGGCCCCGCCGGCCGTATTTTGGATCAGGCCCTCCAGGCAGCGGGGATAGACCGGTCAAGCTGCTACGTCACCAATGCGGTCAAGCACTTTAAATGGAAACCATCCGGCAAGCGGCGGCTCCATGAAAAGCCCAGTGCGCGGGAAATCGAAGCCTGCCGCCCGTGGTTGCAGGCGGAACTGCGCTCTTTGCGCCCGGACATTGTTGTTTGTCTCGGCGCGACCGCGGTCCGCGCCGCCTATGGCAAAAACCTGCCTGTTCTGAAAAATCGAGGCCAATGGATTCCCTCTCTCTTGGGACCGAATACGACAATTACCGTTCACCCCTCCTCAATCCTTCGGGCAATCGATCCGGCAGCCAAGGAAAAGGCCTTCGCTGATTTTGTCACTGATCTCGATGCGGTCGCGGCGGCTTTGCGCTCGAAACCTCAAAGCCGCCCGCTTCCATCGCGCGAGTTGTTCTGACGCGCTTCGACCTCTTGATCCGGACGCAGAGTAAGGGCCAGTGGCTGGTCATTTGATCGTTACGATCTGCACATCGCCGGACCGCCGCGCAATCACGATACTCGCCGTATCGTGATGCTTGGTCAGCTCAAGATCGACCTGTGCAAAGCCAACTTCCAAGCCTCGAATTCGCAGATAGGGAACCGATTCCGGTAACATGGGATGCACGAACCGGATTACTCGATCCATTGCCCGAACCTGCATTCCCAGGCACGCCTGAAGTATCATGAACACAGCTCCCGCAGACCATGCCTGGGGCGCGCAGGCGACCGGGTAAAGGGTAGGCGCCTTTCCGGGCCGCTGTGAGAAACCGCAGAATAGCTCCGGCAACCGATGTGAATCCAAGAAAATCGAAGCATCAAAAAGACCCGTCAAAACCTGACCCACGAGTCCCTTGTTTTTCTCCTCCGTTAAACCATAAGCGATCAGGGCATTGTCATGAGGCCAAACCGATCCATTGTGATAAGACATGGGATTGTATCGAACCTCCCCCATCGCGATCGTCCGAATACCCCAGCCTGAAAAGTACCTCTCCGATCCCATTTCTGCGATGATTCTCTCAGCATGGTCTGGCAAGGCGATTCCCGTGAACAGCGTGTGTCCAGCATTTGAATTTCTGACCTGACACTGTTTCTTGTCACCGTCCAGCGCGATGGCGTAAGTGGAGATTTCTTCGCACCAGAATGCCTCGTCAAAGCGCTTCCTTAATGAGCTGGCGGCCTGACGAAGCTGACCAGCTTTTCCGGATTGACCCAAAGCTTCGGCAACATCTGCAATCTCGCGCTTGGCTGCATAAACATAAGCTTGCACCTCGCAAAGCGCGATCGGGCCGCTGGCCATGGTGCCATCCGCGTGAAATATCGAATCCTGCGAGTCTTTCCATCCCTGCTGCAATAAACCGCTCGAAGTAAAGCGGCCATATTCGACGAATCCGTCGCCGTCCCTGTCTCCATAATGATCAATCCAATTCAGCGCGTTTTCGATGTTCGGCCAAATGCGAGCCAGCAGATCTTGATCTCCGGTTCGCTTAAAATACGCTGCCGCGAGCAGGATGAACAACGGCGTCGAATCGACACTGCCGTAATAGCGACGGAATGGGACTTCCCCAGTTCTAGCCATTTCACTCTGGCGAGCTTCATGCAGGATCTTCCCGGGTTCAGCATCCTGGTCACGGTCCACCTCAGTCGCCTGAGTAGACGCAAGATACGAGAGCACTCCCTCAGCGATCTCGGGACATGCCCAAAGGCACTGCAGGCCGGTGATAATCCCGTCGCGACCGAAAATCGTGCTGAACCAAGGTACACCGGCGTAAGGATAAATCCCCTTTGCTGTCGGGGCGATCAGCATTTTCAAATCCGCCAAAGATCGATTTACCCAGTCATTGAATTGCTCGTTAGAGGTGTATATGTCGACTTTGCTTATTTCCCCTCCACGGTTGGAAAGCTGACCCACGGCATCTCGCTCGGAAGTAAAGCCAATTGTCTCTTCGCCTGACTTGCATTGTACGCGTACCGTGATGAGCGATTCTTCGCCAGGTGCCAGCCGAATCGGAACGCGCATTTGATTGGAGGTAACGGCCACAGGTATCGGCCTGACTTCGACGTGAGTTTCACGACGCAACCCGTCGAGTCCCCAATAACCCAGAGTGACTGCCCCGTCTCCCAGGCGCGGTTCGAGCAGTTGCCCCCGTTTCTGCCGTCCATGGCCTCTCACCTCGAAAATATCCGCAAAATCAGCTTCGAACTCCAGGATCAGATCGACCGAGATTGCCTCCACTGCATAATTGCGCACCTCAATGCGCTGAAAACAGCTGTTTTCCCATAGGAAATTTGTACGATAAAAATGCAACGTCCCTGCGCGAGGATCGTTTTGGTCGGACGACTGCAGTTCCCCATTCATCAGATCGACAGCCAATATCGCGTTGTCGAGCCGAACGGACGAACTCAGGAGCAAGAGCGCACCTTCCTCCAAGCGGAGAACCAAACGCGACAGGTGCCTCATTTCCTTATAGAAAAGTCCCTGCTCTGTCGAGACCATCCTCTGGAAATCGCCCCGTCTATCAAAGACAGCGAAAATATCTCCAGACATCAGCGACCTGGTCTGATTGTCTGCGAACGAGGATTGAGCGCGAACGTAGTACTGGTTCCCTACTTCGATAATGTCCAACATGATTCTGCATCGGCCGTCAGGCCGCCGGTCGAACAATCCTCAGTTTACCTCCATCGTCCCTTTCGCCATCCGAAAGAAGTCTCTCATAAAGGGCGACGTAATCACGCGCCATTCGACCTGCGCCGAATCGTCTTACGAAACTCTCCCGGCACGCTCTTCGGTTTAAAGAAGATATCTCT
>JAFAKL010000002.1 GCA_019235445.1 Verrucomicrobiota bacterium
CGTTCGGCATTCGGCGGTGAACGGTGAAGGGTGAACAGTGAGCGGCGAACGTTGCACCCGCCGAACTTCGCACGTCGAAAGCTCTCACCTCTGCGTCGGTGTTCGCAACGGGTAAAGACCCGCGCAGCATCCGAATGTTTCGTGAAAAGTCTGGCTGAAATGGCTCAGGCTTGAATAGCCGACTTCTAACGCTGCCTCGGTCACGTTGAATCGCCCGGACCGAAGCAATTCGGCCGCGCGTTCCATCCGGATTTGGCGCAGATATTGAGGAATGGTCAGCCCTGTCACCGCAGAAAAGGTTCGGCTCAGATAAAAGGGAGAACACCCTACCGCCTGACCGATCTCTTCCAGGCTTGGTGGATTTGCTAACCTTTCTCGAAGCAACGCGATCGCTTTGTCGACCCGTTCAACAGAAATCCGCTGATGCCGATGACAAAAGAGTTCCTGCTCACCTCCCGCGATAAAAAACAGTTCTGCCGCCAATTCCAACGCCTTGGCTTGATACCACACGGACCGGGCCGCGGCTGGAACTGGCGCTTTCTGGAGGTTCGTCAGCAAATGCGATTGATGAGTGGTTAGTCGCATGGTCGGTACAACCGCCGACTTGTGGGGCCGATCCAGGACCACCTCCCGGACCAGCGGATGAAGAGAGGTGACGAACTCGCCCAAATGGCGTCGCAAAAAATCAAAGGACATTTCAACCGTCAGAAATTGATGTCGTTGATTCGCTTGGCGGATCGCAGGCAGGGCTTCATCGCCTCGTCTATAAAATCCTATCGTCCAAGGCGTGAATGCGGCCTCGCGATTATTGCAGGCGACTCGGCCGTTGCCATCGCGATTGAGGCAGACCTCGATGCTGCTGGGATGGAAACTTCTACCCCAGTTGAGTTCCGCAGGCAGAGTGAAGTTATGCCATTCGAAGCTTAACCCTGCGCCGCTCACACTGCCATGCAAATGGCGCCAGCCGCTTCCAATCGCGTCCCAGGCCAGCCGCTCGGTAAATGCAGGCGCCGCTTTCAAAACCGTCCCCTTATCACTTTCAATTGGCACGCAGCAGATATGGCCACGGCAACAATGTGCAGATTTGGAAGCAACGGGCAAGTACGGCGCAAAAATAACACCGGCGCACTGATAATGCCTCCCGGAGATCAGGCGGAGCATTAGTGCGCTAAGGCAAGCTATCGCTAACAAATGGCAATCGAACGGAAGCCCATTCGCGCACCTTCGATTAACGTTGCCCTCCATGAAAGTAACAATGCTCGCGTTGGTTCGTCCACCAAGGTCGGGAGGAGACCGATTTTCCGGTTTCAGCCTCGTTCCCGTGATGCTGCGCGGTTTACTTTTCATCGCTCTCACCGTCACGACTCTTGTTCATGCCGAATCCTCGGCAAACGACCAGCCTGCATCCGACTCGACTGTCGAACCAAGCACACGGTATGGTCTCTTCGGTTGGCTCGATCATCGCAGCGAGTATGGGCAAGGCATCTATCCAGAGCCATTCCTGGTGGATGACTCAGACCTTGAAACAAACGAAGCGCGTCTCGATTGGTTGCACACCAATGGAAGGGATCAGCAGAGCGACCTGGTTACCGCAGAAGTGGAGAAAGGGTTCGGATTGTTGACGCTCGCACTAGAGCTCCCGTACGAACGCGATCTAAGTGCAGGCAGCGTCTCCGAAGGTATCGGCAATATTTCCGTGGGCGCGCGCTACCCCATCTATCAATGGGTGTCACCCAGTGGCTTTGTCGACTCGACCTTCGGCGCCGGAATCGAAGTGGGAATTCCAGTCAATTCGTCGGTCAGCAAAAATGCTGAGCTCGTTCCGAAAATCTTCGATGACCTCAGACTGGGCGACCATTTCACCCTCCAGGGGATTTTTGGCTATTCCACCCTGTTTGGCGGCGGCTCGGATGGCGGGTTGCAGACCTTCGAATACGGTTTTGTCTTCGGCTGGACGATTCAGCACGATGAACTGCCAGTCTCCGGTTTGCAGCAATTGATTCCGGTGATTGAATTGTCAGGGGATACGGAACTGAACCACACGGACAGGGGCCATAACTTTCTCCTCGCGGACGTAGGTTTTCGGGCTAACCTGAAAACGATCGGCCGGGTGCAGCCCCGCCTCGGCTTGGCGTTCGTTTTCCCGGTCGACAGAGGCGCTCGAGACGAGGTGCACTGGGGCCTCATTACGAGTCTGGTCTTTGAGTATTAAGACGTAAGATGAGCCATCACGACCGACACGATAACCCGGAGGCAATGAACCGGCGCCAGTTCCTGATTCTGACCGCCGCTTGTGCCGCCATCATTAACCCAAAATACGCCTGCGCTCGTGATCCGGATCCATTGATAGATGCCGGACCGGTTGGAAAATACACCTCAGACGGGCTGTACGAAGGATTCCGCGAGCTGGGCTTCTTTGTCATCCGCAAAGGCGAGAAACTCATCGCTCTTTCTTCGTATTGCACCCATCGCAAATGCCTCTTAAAGACAGAACGCGATCATTCGTTCTATTGCAGGTGCCACGGATCGACTTTCGATCCGGGAGGCAAGGTCACGGCAGGACCGGCGACGCGCGACTTGCCGGTGCTTCCAACCATGAATGAAAAAGGGCACCTGCTGGTGAGGGTACCGACGACATAGACGCCAAAGGCGTCACTGCTTTAGGGACGGTTGATCAAGGTTTTCTCCAAATGTGTCATGCTCCTTGCCAAATCGGAGAACGCAAACGACGACGGGGACGAGGGGGGAAAGCCCGCGACTCCGAATCGTTCGCGTCCTCGTCGTCGTTTGCGATTTTTGACCGTCGTCGTTTGGCCATGAACGTTAACTTATCGCAGCGCCAGGGAGGTGCCGTGACGCATTTATCCCGGAGGGATTGAAACGAGAGTAGCCTGGCACGAAGTGCCAGGAAAAAAGAAAAAAGACGCGTCTCGTCCCGTAGGGACGGTTGAGCATCTCTGGCACTAGTGCACACATCAACCGTCCCTCTGGGACGGGTTCCACTTTTCTCCCTTTTCCAGGCACTTCGTGCCTGGCTACTTTCATCTGGTCCCTGCGGGACAGGCTGCGCTCTTTCGTTGTAGGATTTTCCTTAACTTAACTTAAGCTAGTGCTTAGGGGGTTTCACTCCGGTCAGGGCCAATGCACCTCCGGGCTGCCTTCTCCGGAGAGGTACCTCGGCCTGAAAATCGTCTTCGAAATGTCCAAGCTGCAGAGACGCCGAAAGGGGTCAACGAGCCTCTTCACTCCCGAAATTGCTGTTCATATATTTTTCGTAACATTCCGGGCAGTACCCGTGGGTGAACCGGGCTTCGGAATGTACCTCGATGTAATTTTCGACCCGCTGCCATCGATCTTTCCCGTCCTTGATCCTCTTGCAACTGCAACAGATCGGGAGGAGACCCTCGAGTTGGCTCACATGCCTGTGCAGGCCAAGGATGCGCTCAGCCACCCGAATCCGGGTTGTCAATTGATCAGCGTCGAAAGGCTTGGAGATAAAGTCATCCGCACCTGCCTCCATCGCTTCGAGATAATTCGTCTTGCCTTCAAGCGAAGTCAGTAGAACGAGATAGGTGTAGTTCTCAGATGGCGATTGGCGGACGTTCCGGCACAGAGACAGCCCGTCCATTTCAGGCATCAGCCAATCCGAGATGATAATCGGGAAGTATTCTTGTTGAAACGCTTTCCACGCTCTCAAACCGTTTTCGACTGAGGCGACTTCGTGACCACCCTTCTTCAACGAAGCTTGGAGAATCATCCGGGAAATTTTGTCATCTTCGGCGATAAGGATTTTCACAAACTGAGCCTTTCTTGTTCGATTTGGTTCCTCACCCGCGCAAATTCAGATTCCAGCCGTGCGAGCTCCTGCCGCGCACCCGCCAGGTTTTGCCCGCTCCCAAAGTTCTCCAACTGTTTGCAGACCTCGGCCATTCCTCGCGCGCCGATGGTGAGACTTGATCCCTTCAGAGCGTGAGCTTCCTGACGCAGCCGGGTCGCCTCTCCCCTCGCGATGGCTGATCGCAAATGGCCGAGGTGTTCCGTGGCGTCTTGCTCAAACGTTTCGAGCAATTGAGCGAGAAAGGACGACTCCATATCAGAGCCAAGGTCCCGCAAACTTTGCAGCGTCTGTTCGCACAGGACGCTCTCCTTTGCGGGAGGCGCTTTGTCGGTCCTGGCGCCATTCTTCATGCCATCTCCCAAAGCCGCCTTGACTCCTGCCGCAGTTGCTCGGGCGAGAGCCGCCGCGAACGTCTCGACCAGGATCGGCTTGCTGATGTAGTCGTCCATGCCGGCGGAGCGGCACTCCTCATCGGCGCCCTCCACCGCATGAGCGGTTAGCGCAATGATATAGGGTCTCCGGAAATTGTCCCCGCGCGCTCGGATGCGCCGAGTGGTTTCATACCCATCCATTTCGGGCATTTGGCAATCCATCAAAATGATATCGAAATCGGTGTCATCGAGCGCCTGCAGGACTGCGAGCCCGTTTGAAACTGCATCTGCGGCGTAGCCCAGGCGTTTCAACTGCCCCAAGGTGACCTGCTGGTTCACCCCATTGTCTTCCGCCACGAGCACCCGCACCTTCGCTCTCAATGGTCCGCCAAGCGGGGGAGATCCGCACGACTGCTGCGATGAAGTCGACGCCCCCAGCATCGCAATTTCGAGGCAACTTAAGAGCGCAGATTGATGGACTGGTTTAAAGCACCACTCCGTAAACCCCGCGGCGCAAAATTCCTCGGAACTCATCCGTTTGCCGTAGCCGACGAGCAAGATGAGGCGAGTGCCAGCGATTTCCGGGTCGGCCTTGATTTTCCGTGCCAGCGCCAGGCCGTCCATTCCCGGCATCTCCAAATCGATGATCGCTAATGGATAAGAGTCTCCTTCGCGCGCCGCTCTCCGCAAGCAATCGAGCGCTTCGCCGCCGCTGGTGACCTCGCCGTTCCGCATCTTCCAAGCAATAATTTGCTCATGAAGGAATCGGCGGCTTGTCCCGTTGTCATCGACCACCAGCACCCGCACATCGGCGAGGTGGGGATGATCATCCGAGTCCGGCTGAATCGTTTGCGATTTTTGCAGAGGCAAGGTGAACCAGAAGGTAGATCCTTTGCCCAAGGCGCTTTCCAAGCCGATCCGGCCCCCCATTTTCTCGACTAGCTGCTTGGAGATTGCCAGACCAAGACCGGTGCCGCCGAATTTGCGGGTGGTTGACATGTCGCCCTGGCTGAAGGCCTGGAACAGAGATTCCTGGACCTCTGGCGCGACTCCCTTGCCGGTATCGCTGATGCTGAACCGGAGTTCACATTCCGTCTCATTATCCGCTTCGCAGGAGATGTGTACGGCCACTTCACCGCTCTCGGTAAACTTGATCGCGTTGCTCACCAGTTTCGCCAGCACCTGACTGATCCGTCCGGCGTCGCCCTGCACCTGCGTGGGAACGACCGGCTCGATAAAACCGGCCAGCTCGATCTCCTTCGCCCCGGCACGTTCCGCCAGCGATTCAAGAGTCTCCTGGAGCACACCGCGCAAATCGAAATCGCTATGCTCAAACGTCACTTTTCTGGGCTCCTGTTTTTGAGAAATCGAGAATGTCATCGATCACCATCAGCAGCGTGTCGGCGCTGGAACGAATCGTCTCAACAGCGTCGCGCTGTTCATCCGTGAGCGCGGTGTCGAACAGGAGGTCGGTCATTCCAATCACGCCGTTCAGGGGCGTCCGGATCTCATGGCTGATGTTTGCCAGCAAATCGCTCTTCGCGCGATTTGCTGATCCGGCCTGCACTCTCGCATAATTGAGCTCCACCTCGGCACGTTTGCGGGCTTGCCCGTAGCGAACACTTCCAGATGGAGCGGTTCGAGAATGTCCGCCAGCTGCGGTACAATCTCGCGGATTGTTTTACCAAGATGTTGTTCAATCGGTACCCCGGTCATCTCGGCCATTCCCGGGTTGACTTTCAAGAGCCGAAATTCCCGGTCTACCATGAACATCCCCACTGGGAAAGCGTTGAAATACGCGTTTAAATGCGTCTCGCTTTCGCGCGCGGCCTCCTCTGCCTGTTTGCGGTCGTTGATTTCCCTGACCAGCTCCGCCGTTCGTTCTTCGACGCGTTGCTCAAGGGCGAGATTAGCCCGAGCCAGCGCCTCCTGCGCCTCGGTACCTTCGGCGACTTCCCTCTGCAATGGTTGGAGGGTTGCCTCTACCATCTCGGCCATTTGGTTAAAGGCCCGCGCCAAAGTGCCAAGTTCGTCCTGGGTATTCACCACGATGCGAGTCTCGAAGCGCCCGGCGGCGAGGGTCTTTGCACCCTTTGTCAATTCTGACACCCGTTGCGCCAGGCGGCGCCTCACCCAGAGGCCAACGCTCGCCGCTCCAATGAAAGTCGTGACAAGAACAAGGACGGCTTCTTCCGATTGTGAGCCGACCTGCGGTTGAACCCCAGCGAAAGCCCGGCCTGATACCCAGACCGTCGCCGCCAACGGAATCAGGGTCACCAGCACGATTGCCGGGAGCAGTTTCTTGGTCAGGGACATGGCACTGTGACCTCCCCTGGAATGCCAGCGATTGGAATAATGGTTCGGATCTCCGTTTGTCAGGTTCTGTCAATTCTATCGTGGCGATGAAGTTGGAATCCCGAAATCAGGCGAGACCGGGATTTCACTTCTGGATTCCTTCAGAGCGACTTGCAAGTCCATTAAAACCCAAGTATTTATGGAAAGTATCATAGATCCAGGGATTTTCAATGTACAATCCGCCCGGTTGACCTGACCCAGTCGACCTTTACCCGAGCAGAATCGAATGTCTAAGCCAGAGCCCATCGCCGGCGAAAATTCTCTTATCGTCGTTCCGGACATCCTGAGCGGGTCCGATTCATTCCTCCGGGCAAAAATTCTTATCGTCGCGCAGGAACGCTCCACGGTGCAACTCCTCGAACGCATTCTTCAACGAGTGCGGATCCAGAACTTCAGGAGCACCACGGACTCTCCTGCCGCCCTTTCTCTCTTCCGGGAATTTTGGCCCGATCTGGTTTTGATCGATTGGATGATGGCGGATGTGAACGGACGCCCAATGGTGGAGCAACTACGCGCCATGATCCCAGACGGCGCGTTTGTCCCGATCGTGGTGCTTCTTTGGGACGCAACTTCCGAGGCACGTCAGCTGGCGCTCGCCTCCGGCGCCAATGAGCTGATCAGCAAGCCCATCGACGCCTGTGAGGTCGTGTTGCGAATCGCCAATATGGCGCGGGTCCGTCTGGCCTATCTCAGGCTGGAAGAGCAAAAGCGAGCTCTGCAGGGAACAGTGCTCCAGCGCACCCTCGACCTGAATCGAGCGCTTGAGGCGCTGAGAGCCAGCGAAGAATCGGTGGCCCAGTCGGAGCGGCTCTCCGCGGTGGGCACGATGGTCAGCGGGATTGCCCACGACTTTAACAACGCCCTCACCCTCATTATGGGTTCCGGAGAAATACTGCTCACTGACGCGGAGCACGAACATCTGACGAAGGAAAATACCATTCAAATGTTAAAGGATATACTTACCGCGGCACGGGGCGCAGCGGAGTTAGTGTCCGACTTACGGAAGTTTTCCAAGGCCGGCGATACCGCAGACGCGCAGCAGCCAGTCGATCTCAACTCGCTGGTAAAACGAGCCATCGCACTCAGCAAGACCAAATGGGATTCCCAGGCCTTTGGGGAGGGCAGCCAGATCCGCGTGGCAGTGGATTTGCAGGAGATCCCGGTCATCCAGGGGAACGCGGTACGCCTTCGCGATGCGATCACTAACCTGATTTTTAACGCGGTGGACGCCATGCCGAACGGCGGCACCCTGACCTTGCGAACTCGCACCAAAGATCAGGTGATTCTCGTCGAAGTGGCCGATACCGGTATAGGCATGACGGAGGAAGTGCGCCGAAGCTGCTTTGATCCGTTTTTCACTACCAAGGGCCAGAAAGGCACCGGTCTGGGTCTGGCGATGGTATACGGCATCGTTCGGCATCACTCCGGAACAATCGACATCGCGACCGAACCCGGCAAAGGAACGACCTTTATCTTGAAACTCCCGATACCCCCCGCCGCCTGAGGACTCTGGGGCGAAGACCCCGCGACTCCCAATCGTTCTCGCCCTTATAGTAGATCCGAAGTTATTCATCGAGCCGGGGACGAAAGCCTTTTTCCAGCTTTCGAGCGTGAGCGTGAGCGGCCCCGGATTGTGAATAACTTCGCTGCAAGTGCATCGTCAGTTTACGAATTGTCGTCCATTTCAGAGCAGAAGAATTCGACGAGACTTTCGAGCCTGTCGGTTGTGCTTGAGTCGGGCAACGAATACTCAGATGAGGACCAATCGTCTCTTGAGACGATTATGTCTGGCTATAAGGAATTCGCCTCCGTCTCGGGCCGCGCGAAACGACCATGACCCCCGCTTGAATATGATGAACGAATCTGCCTCCGAGCAACCGCTTAGCCCCCAAGTGGCTGGCTTTGTCGGCATCGATTGGGCCGATCAGAAACACGATGTGGTTCTACGCTCAGTCGGCGATCCGGCCAAGTCCGAACATCAAGTCATTAAAAGTGAAATCAACGCCTTAAATGATTGGATCGCCCAGATGCACGAGCGCTTCGGGGCAAAAGGCAAAGTGCTTGTCTGTCTTGAACAAAGCCGGGGAGCGCTCATTTACCACTTGATGGCTTACGAGCTCTTCGAGCTCTATCCGATCAATCCCAGTCAATTGGCTAACTACCGTAAAGCCTTCTTCAGTAGCGGTGCCAAGGATGATCGGCCTGACGCCGATCTGCTCAGTGAACTGGTAATGTGCCATCGCGATCGGCTTTACGGCCATAACAGCCGCCAGGAAAAAAAGACCCTCGAGCGCCTGGCCCTCATCCAGCAAGCCAAGCCCTTGACCACTGACCTGGCCATCATCAGGCCCAACGCCCTGAGAGTTAAATTGCTGGCCCAACAACTCAAGACTCTTTTGCCTTTCATCGCGGAGTACGAAAGGCGGATTGC
>JAFAKL010000067.1 GCA_019235445.1 Verrucomicrobiota bacterium
GCGCGAACCGGACATTGTCGCGAAGCTCACGAATTTGATCGACGCTATTGTTACTCGCCCCGTCGATTTCCAGCACATCAAGACTGATCCCTTGCGATATCTCCTTGCAGGAATCGCAGACTCCGCACGGATGGATGGTCGGACCCTGGACGCAGTTTACTGCTTTGGCCAGGATCCGAGCGGTGGAAGTCTTGCCTGTACCGCGCGGACCGACGAAAAGGTAGGCGTGAGCGAGGCGCTGCTGCTGGATCGCATTCTTCAGTGTTCGAACAACATGGTCCTGACCTAAAACATGATCGAAATCCTGGGGTCGATATTTTCGCGCAAAGACTTGGTAACTCACGGCCATAATGTAGTGTCCCGCTTGGGAAATAGCATGTGTTTCGTTAAGCAGAAGGCACAGCAGCGAAGATGCAGCGAAGGGGCGGCCCAGCCTGATGATGACCGATTTGGAATGCAACGAAACCCAGGGGGTTTACGAGACGGTGCACCAGGTTTTCGAATTCAATCTTGCTGCCCTCGATAAAATTGTCCGGCCCGTGCTCGATAAGCACGACCCAGCAGAACGTGGCAATCGCGAAAAAAATAAGCCAGAGCACCAGACGTAAGTAGCGCACCTCCGGATCTTAGGCGTCGGCGGTTTCGATCGCAAGGCGGGGCAAAATCTGCGTTCGAAGTTCAAGGTTCGGCGTTCCGCGGTGCAGTGGCGCAGTCCCGATTTGCCGATTTTCTGGAGGGAAAGCGAGGCCGAACGGATCGGTGCCAAACGAAAGTTGAACGTCGATCGGGGAACGCCGAACGCTGACAGGCCTCCCGTTTGACGCTCTATCATTGATTCGATATTTTTCACATGTGGCGAAGCTTGTCATTCCCCGGAAAACGGTCTATAGGCTCTCGCTGTACTTCCGGATTGTCGAGCGACTGTTCCAGAATCGAATTGATACGGTTTCCTCGGCAGCTTTGGCGAAAGCAGCCGGTGTCAAGGCAACCCAGCTTCGAAAAGACCTGACTTATTTTGGCCAGTTCGGCACGCGAGGTCTCGGCTATAAGGTCGAAGCTCTTGAGCGACAACTTGCGAGGGTGCTGCGCACCGCCCGTTTTCAACCTGTCATTCTCGTCGGCGCAGGAAATCTTGGGTCGGCCCTTATTCACTATGATGGTTTTGCCAAAGAAGGGTTCGAGATTGTAGCGGCCTTTGATACCCGGCCCGGACGGCCGAAAGCCGGACACTTGAAAATCCCGATTTTCCCGATGGAACGGCTGAAACCGTTCATCTCCGAGCACGCCGTGAAGCTGGCAATATTGACCGTACCCGGGACCAGCGCACAAACCGTCACGAATGCTCTGGTCGAAGCAGGCATCCAGGCGATCCTGAACTTCTCGACGATCCTCCTGCAGGTGCCGAATAACGTGGTGGTCAACAACGTTAACCTGGCGATCGAATTGGAAAACTTAAGTTATTTCATCACCTAGGGGCTGCGGGGTTCGGCGTTCAGTGTTCAAAGTTCGGCGGTGCAAGGTGCGAAGGGCAGATATGGCTAGTCCGCGCAGGCTAGGCTCTGAAGAAGCAAGGCGAGACGCCTTGCCTACACTGATGCGAGCAAAGCGTCCCGCTTTGCCTCCTCGAACGGCCCTGCGCCGGCGAACGCCGAAGGCTTGACGAGGCCGGTTTCACTTTGTTAACGATTGGAGATTAACCGTAACCTCTAATCTCCCCCTGGAACGTCTGTCGATGGCGTTGCATTCCGGCAGGAAAGTCATCCAATGAACAGATTCAGTCGTTTAACCACAGGACAGGCCGTCGTTCGATTCATGGTTCGCCAATTCGTTGAAAGAGACGGTCGCGAAAATCGGTTTATCGATGGGATCTGGGCGATCTTTGGCCATGGAAACGTTGCCGGTTTGGGGCAAGGCATCGTGGAGTTTAGTCGCGCGGAGGGCCTGAAATTCTTTCGACCGCAAAACGAACAGGCCATGGTGCACACTGCCGCTGCATACGCGAAGCATCGCAACCGGTTGGCCACCTTCGCTTGTACGACGTCGATCGGACCGGGCGCCGCCAACATGATAACCGGCGCCGCCGGAGCCACGGTGAACCGGGTGCCGGTTCTCCTTTTGCCAAGTGATTATTTCGCGAACCGGGTTCCGGACCCGGTGCTGCAACAGCTTGAGCATCCCCTCGAACGGGACGTGAGCGTCAATGACGCGTTCCGGTCCGTCTCGCGATTCTTCGACCGAATTTCCCGGCCCGAACAGTTGCTGGCCAGCTTACCCGAGGCGTTTCGTGTTCTGACAGATCCAAGCGAGACCGGCGCGGTGACGATCTCTCTCCCAGAGGACGTCCAGGCGGAAGCTCATGCCTGGCCGGCAGAGTTCTTTGAGAAAAGGATTTGGCATGTCCGGCGCCCGGTACCAGAACCGGAGCTGATACGCGAGGCAGTTAAACTGCTCAAAGCAGCGAAGCGCCCGATCATTATTTCCGGAGGCGGGACGATTTACTCAGAAGCGTCGGAAGAACTTAGGCATTTGGCCGAAGAATTCGGAATCCCAGTGACAGAGACGCAAGCCGGCAAAGGGGTGCTGCCTTGGAATCATCTAATGAATGCCGGCCCGATCGGATCGAATGGTGCGACCTCCGCGAACAAACTGGCACGCGACGCCGACCTGATCATCGCAATCGGGACGCGCTTAAGTGATTTCACCACCGCCTCGAAATCGGCCTTTCAGAACCCAACGGTCCGCTTCGTTGGAATTAACGTCGTGCCGATGGACGCAAATAAGCTTTCGGCCCAACCGATTGTCGCGGACGCGAAACGGGCGTTGAACACTTTGCGGATCGAGCTTAAAGAAGCCGGCTTTGCTGGAACGCAGACGGAGTATCGAAACGAGATCAAAATCCTCAAAGAGGGATGGGACGCAAAGGTCACCGAATTGCGGACACCGCAGGAAGGGTCAGAATTGCTCGCAGAGTTGGCAGTGATCGGATTGGTTAACGAGACGGTGGGTGGAAAAGCCACCGTTGTTTGCGCAGCCGGCGGGATGCCTGGCGAGCTATTGCGCCTTTGGCGTCCAGAAGATCCGAAAGCTTATCACATGGAGTACGGTTTTTCGTGCATGGGCTACGAAATTCCGGGCGGCGTCGGGGTCAAGTTGGCGGAACCGGACCGCGAGGTGGTGGTGATGGTGGGCGACGGATCCTATCTGATGATGAATTCCGAAATTGTCACCGCCGTGGGCGAGGGACTGCGGTTGACGATCGTCCTGATCGATAATCATGGATACCAATGCATCCTCGGGTTGCAACGTGCTGTTGGCGTCTCCGATTTCGGCAACGAGTTAAGGTATCGTGACCACGGAACGAAACAGCTCACTGGGGAGTACATCCCCGTCGATTTTCAGAAGCACGCCGAATCGATGGGGGCCAACGCGATCGTCGCCCGGACCGCTGACGAGATTAAGAACGCGCTCACCGAGGCGAAAAGCGCTGATCGCGTCACGGTGATCGTTGTTCCGGTGGATCCGGAGAAAAGGATGCCCGGCCTTGGCACCTGGTGGGACGTCCCCGTAGCGGAAGTTAGCGGGGAGGAGAGGACCAGGAAAACGCGGGAAATCTACGAAAAGGCGACCGAGAACCAGCGAACCGTCTTTGCCTGAAGGGTTCTTTTCAATTTGAGCGGAGCGGCCTCGGAGCCTTGTGCAACGCTGGAGACAGTTGCGAAGCCCAACCTTTGCTACCTTCTATTCAGACTTCTTTGCAAGCGAGGCGTGCAAATCGGTCTGTGAAAATCCGTGTTTCTAGGATTCCACTCTGGCCGTGGAGTGGCCTAGAATTTTGACGGTCTGGTTCAACTGCTCGATCTTGAGGGGTTTTTTCAGAACTGTCACCGGGCTAACCTGCAAAATTCTGTCTAGAACTTCGCTGTCCGGGTAACCCGTGATCACGATGACATTCAGATCGGGATCGATATGTTTGGCCGTTTTGTACACCTGGTCTCCCGGTGCATCCGGTAACTGCAGGTCCAAAAACATCAGATCGAATTTTTGTTTTCTCAGGCTGCTGATGGCGTCCTTGGCCGTTCCCACAACGACTCGGCTGAACCCGATTTTCTTCAAGAAGGCTTTGAATAACTCCTGGAGATCAGGGTCATCATCCACCACCAACACAGTCGGTTGGCCTTGCTTATCTTGTCGGAGAATATCCCGATCCAGCGAAGATTTCTTAATTCGCCACCGTCCGCCAATCTGAATCGCGGGTATCTGCCCCCTTTGGACGAGGTAATAAACAGTGGGAAGCGGTATCCGTAAATATTCGGCAGTTTCCTTTACGGTGAGAAGATTATGATTAGGAGTTTCACTCACAGGCGCTTTAGACAATAAAGTTAATTACAACTATAGGTCTGTTATGAAAATAAGTCCAGCTTGTCAACTGCGCAATCTCTGACTGGCGAAAGAGATACGCCGAAACGGCAAGCGGCCGACCGCCTTTATTCACATACCGAGGGGCCTTGCATGCTTTTGCGTTGCAAGATGTTGACACCTCTTGGCAGGCAGACTGCATGATGAACTTTCGGCAGAGCGTGGCGCGCAGGGGAGCGTTCGAGAAATTCTCGCAAGCTTGAGAAGTAAGTCGTGAAGTTTTCTTGGTAGAGAACATGAAGAAACGGCTTTCAATTATCTAGAGGCGGGCAGATGAATGATTCATCCCAACTATATGCAAACACGCACTGAAAAAGATTCCATGGGCACGATGGAGGTGCCCTCCGAAGCGCTGTATGGGGCGAGCACCCGGCGCGCGGTCCTGAATTTCCCGATCAGCGGGTATCGATTCGGCCGGCCATTCATTCGTGCGCTCGGACTCGTCAAGTGGGCCGCGGCGCAGGCGAACCGGGATCTTGAGAGACTCGACGAAGAGCGTGCCGGTCTCATGGTTCAGGCGGCGGAAGAGCTAATTGAGGGAAAGCTGGACGGCCATTTTCCGCTCGACATCTTCCAGACCGGTTCAGGCACCAGCACCAACATGAACGCAAACGAGGTGATCTCGAACCGGGTCAGTCAAATGTTGGGTAGACCGATCGGGCTGAAGGATCCTGTCCACCCGAACGATCACGTCAATATGGGCCAATCCAGTAATGATGTGATCCCGACGGCCATCCACATCGCGGTGGGTGAATCGATTCGCAACGATCTGATGCCGGCTTTGGAACATTTACAACGCGGACTTGAGGCGAAAACGCAGGAGTTCTGGGACATCATTAAAATTGGTCGGACACACCTGATGGACGCTACCCCTATCCGGCTTGGACAGGAGTTCAGCGCCTACGCGAAACAAGTGGAATACGGCAAGCTCAGAGCGGGGAACGCCATTGCCGCTGTCGAAGAGCTGGCCCTGGGCGGAACGGCGGTCGGAACTGGACTCAATTGCCATCCGGAATTTCCTGGACGGGTTATGGGATATCTCTGGAACAGGACCGGAGTGGCTTTTCGCGAAGCTCGCAACCATTTTGAGTCCCAGGGAGCGAAAGACGGTTTAGTGGAGGCCAGCGGAGAAATAAGGACTTTGGCCGTCAGCCTTTTCAAGATCGCCAACGATATTCGCTGGCTGAGTAGCGGTCCGCGGTGCGGCCTCGGCGAGATTCAATTGCCTGCGATGCAGCCGGGGAGTTCGATTATGCCGGGGAAGGTCAACCCGGTATTTTGTGAATCGATGATGCAGGTGTGCGCTCAGGTGATCGGTAACGACACGGCCATTTGCTGGGGCGGCGCTAATGGCAATCTGGAGTTGAACGTGATGATGCCGATGATGGCTCACAACATTCTTGAGAACATCCGGCTCTTAACAAACGTGGTTCGGGAATTTCAAGACAAGTGTGTCAGTG
Organism: Verrucomicrobiota bacterium; assembly: GCA_019235445.1. Taxonomy (GTDB): domain Bacteria; phylum Verrucomicrobiota; class Verrucomicrobiia; order Chthoniobacterales; family JAFAMB01; genus JAFAMB01. The sequence goes on from JAFAKL010000067.1 coordinate 5,877, forward strand.
GCATCGCCGCGAATCGTGAGCGGTGCAAGGGATTGGTCGAGTACAGTATGGCGATGGTGACGAGCCTGGTTCCGATGATCGGATACGATCGCGCGGCTGAGATTGCCAAGGAGAGCGCGAAGACTGGGAAAACTGTGCGTGAGATCTGCCGCGAAAAACAGGTCCTCCCGGAAGCCGAACTCAACCGGGCGCTGGACCCGGTCGAGATGACCAAACCCGGAGGAGAGGGGCCTGTGGGAGGCTGAAGAGGGCGTTCGACGTTTTGGGTTTGCCGTTCGACCCTATGCCTTTCGCCCGGTGGAGAGAAAGCTCAGCTCGATTGCGCGTTGGATCATGGCAACGTGCGCTTGAATTCTCAGGCCAAGGTCGTATTCGGAAGGCGTCTCCGCGGTGACTGTGCGCTCACTGTGATTCGCAAGATAGATTGCTTCTGCCACGAGGGGAAACTTTTTCAGGTTGATTCTGCGGGCGATCCAGCCGTAGTCGGCTCTGCGCCCTTCGATGGTTCGCCGCAGATCGACAGGGACATAATATCCGGCTGCCGCGAGGAGTTCGCGCCCGAAAGGGCTCAATTTCTGGCGGATCTCGTAGAGATACGCCCCTTGTGCGTCGTAATCCTCGTGCAGACACATTGCCAGCCGGAACTTTCGATCCCGCAGCAGTTCTATTTGGGCATTGATCCGCGGGAGAGTATCTAAATGATAGCAGCGATTCAGATCCCGGTTTTCAGAATCGGTCCTGCGATTGTGCACCAGACCCCAGGGATTGAGGCACGGAAAGATCATTACCGGTAACTCGCGCAGAACCGAGCGATGAAGTTCGGCCCATTGATAGAGTCCTTCGGTTGCGGCAGGTTCATCGCCATGGATTCCCGCTGATAAGTAGATTCCACCGGCCTCTGTCAGCGCCGGCGAGAGGAAGCAGAAAAGCTCAAACTCTTCCGCGGTGCAATACCCCAACGTTTTCAACCCAGCTTTCCGGGCGAGAATTTGCCAGCGTTTGCTCAGAAACCGATAATCATGGACCCGATGCCGCTGAAACTCAAAATTCATGCGACCGCTAACTCCGTCAGCAAACGTTGGTGAATCCCTTCAAAACCGCCGTTGCTGAAAACGACGATGACATCGCCGGGTCTGGCCAGCGGCTTTACCCGATGGAGAATGTCCTCCACCTCAGGTTCGTAAAAGGCAGGGATACCCCAGGCTTGGATAGTTTGAATGACGCGCTCCGGATCCAATCGGTCCTCCCTTGGCAGTTGATCCACTCTGGCGACCCGGGCCAGGATAACGCCGTCCGCAAGCTTCAGCGCCTCCGGAAGCGCGGTCTGAAAAATGGCACGCCGTGTCGTGTTAGACCGTGGTTCGAAGATGGCCCAGATCCGGTGCCCTGGATATCGATGCCGCAGCGCGAAGAGCGTTTCGCGGATCGCCGTAGGGTGATGGGCAAAGTCATCAATCACCTTGATCCCGTTGACTTCACCACGGAGTTCCTGGCGACGCGCCACCCCAGCGAATCGAGCCAGAGCGTCTTGAATCACTTCGATCGGCAACCGGTACGCTAAGGCAACGGAAACTGCCATCGCTGCGTTCCGAACATTGAACTCTCCAATTAACGGCAACTTAAAAGACTGCTCCCCCAGAACGAACTCTGCCCCGGTGCTGTTATAGCGAACGCCGGTAATCCGGTGAGTGGCGCCTTCCCTGAAACCGACGGTAAAAACTGAGCTGAGCGACTTGGTTACCACTTCCGCACAGTTTCGGTCATCCGCATTGATGAAAATGGATCCTCGGCCTGGCACGATGTTTACCAGGCGTCGGAAGCTAAGCTTAATCTCATCGAGGTCTGCAAAGATATCGGCGTGGTCGAACTCGATATTATTGATGACGACGGTCTCTGGAAGGTAATGGAGGAATTTAGATCGTTTATCGAAAAAAGCCGTGTCGTATTCGTCGCCCTCGAGAATGAAATAGTTCGAATTACCGAAAGTGGCGCCTCGTGCCAAGTCTCTGGCGATCCCGCCGATCAAAAAACCGGGAGCGCAGGCAGCTTGGCAAAAAATCCAGGTTATCAGCGAGGTTGTGGTAGTCTTTCCATGGGTACCCGTGACCACGATATTGGTTTTGCCTTGCAGAAAGTAATCCCTAAGAGTCTCAGGAAGAGAGCGATACGGAAGTTTGCGATCCAGAACAGCTTCCAGCTCAGGGTTTCCGCGACAAAGTGCATTCCCGACGACAACCAGATCCACCTCCGCCGGGATATTCCCGGGCGTGAATCCACTGCAGACTTTAATTCCTTTTCCTTCGAGGAAGGTGGACATTGGGGGATACGCATTGTCGTCCGATCCCGTGACGGCGAACCCCAACTCCCGGAAAGCAGCGGCAACAGATCCCATCGCTGTCCCGCAAATCCCTAGAAAATGAATCCGGTGAACTGGTTTTGGCATGAGAAAGATATGTCGTAAGGTTTAGATCGGCTTCCTTCCAAATATCAAGGTGATCGGTTTGGCAAGCGAATGGTGAATACGGATTTCCGAGCATTATCAGTGTCTGCGGTCAGTTGACCGCGGGCGAGGAAGATCGGCGCACTTCCGTGCGGGCCGCAAGGTCGCCTCCCATGCTCGACGTCACATTTGCCGGGCCGGAGAAGGAACTTCGGTCCGCCAAGGCGTTTGACGCCGGCGAGAAGAGGATTTACGATCCCAGCTGCTCTTCGCGTCCGTAGCTCAATTGGATAGAGCGTCGGCCTCCGGAGCCGAAGGTTGTGGGTTCGAGCCCCGCCGGACGCATAAGCGAATGACTACACGGTTCACGCTGCAGAGTGTACGCTATCGCCCGCCTCACACGCAGTTCTCGGAAATGCGCTCGAACAACCAACCAAATCCTTGTGCGCTCTACCCCTTATGGCTAGCTCGAGTCTCAGGATCGTTTGAGTGCCGCTCCAGTGTTAGCGCCACTCGTAATCTCACACCGAGGCAGAGTGGATAAGGAGGATCTACCCTGCCCAAGGATGGCCCGGAAACATTCGTTTCACCTTGTCACAGATGATAGCGTGGCCGGCCAGCGCATCGGCCTGCGTCGAATACCGGACGATCCCGTATTCTATTTTGACTCGAAGGCCGTTCTGAGCCGACTGACGAAACACCATGGTCTCAAACCAAAGGGGCGGACCGGTGCCACTGACGTTCTGATTGATCCCTAAGAACTCCGTCACGACGTAAAACCCTTGAATCACGTCTTCGGCGATGAGGTGATTGCCGGCACCCAAAGAATCTTCCCTCATCCATTCGACCCACTCGCTCTGGTCAGAACACGGAACTACTGAGCCGTTATCGAGTATGGCAAGACACTTGTCCCGCCACTCGTTAAATTTACCCCTAGATTGGTCAGTTTCCATGCGCTGTTGACAATCTGGCGTCAGCCGCTAAGGAATCCATCCTCTCGTTTCCCTCTTTCATCAAGAGTAAAGGTGATGGTTGGCCCAGACTTCCGCCCAAATAGAACGTATCGCAAAGACGATTCGCGGACCCAGCTTGACCGCGAGGATATGTTCATACGAACATATGTCATGCCGATCACGCCCCAAGCACTCCAGGATCTTCTCGACGAGTTGGAAGCATCGAGAGCCTCTCGGAAACGCGCCTGGGAAATCCTTCAAGAGATCCGCTGGGTCCTCAAGGAGACTGGGGGCATCGAGCTCCCGCCTGCAGCCAGGAAAACCATTGACCTTGAAGGAAGATTGGTTAAAGACGCCGTTCGCAAGACGCTCAAGGATTGCCACCACGCCTTGAGCGAGCTAGTGAACGTCGTTCGCAAATATCGGAAATCAGCCGAGCAACCATTGACGCTCCGAGGCTCCGATTACGCTCATGCCGTCCAGGAACTGAACCAGGCGATGGATCGCGCGGAAGAGTTGTTGCAGCGGCGTTGAGATCGACCGCACCGGTCGAATTCGGAGGGGAGAGCAATCAGCGTTGGCTATTCCTGCACCACCACCGGCACTTTGTCTCCCGGTTTCAACCTCGGAAGACCGCGAGTGGTGACCACCACATTTCCCCATTCGCCGGAGGAGGGAAATCCGCCGATCTGATGCGGCTGATCCACCAGTTCGTTCAGATCCAGCCGGAATTTTTCGAGGGTCACCGGAACTATGATTTCGATATCGATCCGGTAATTGTTTCCGGCCTCTTTCTCGACGTTTGTCGCTATTGCGAAGGGAGTATCCATAAACTTTATTCTGATTGCGAAACAGACGCCGCAGATCCAGCGGTTTCGTTCTTGGCTTCGGTATTCGGGTTGAAATGAGTATCAATGCGAATCCGGATCAGCGCTACGCCTGAAAATAGAAATTTTTTCCGGGGAGCCAGGCCCCATAAGCGCAAACTTAATCAAAGCCCTTGGATGGGCGAATGGCTTTTGTCCCGGAGGGACAGGCTGATCGTAGGCAGGCACGAAGTGCCTGGGTACCGATGCAGAGAGCTCCCGTCCCGGAGGGACGGTCGAAGTCATTTGTCGTCGAAACGGAGTTCATGCCGCTTTAGACACGCTAGGTATTCCTGTTGAAAGGTTCGGGTCCGATGACGTTCGACCTGATTTTGGAGGTCATGATTGGTTTCTGGCAGCTGGGAGACGCTGACACTGAAAGCGCCATAACCCTGTGGCCAACTAAAGTGGTCCAGTGGTCGAAAAG
>JAFAKL010000080.1 GCA_019235445.1 Verrucomicrobiota bacterium
GTGCTGGCGGTCGTTGCCGCGTACGACCGCGAAGATCCCTACTCTCGCCACTTACCTCCGGCAAAGGCTCCCGCTCTCACCTACCGTATTGGCCTGCCGGTTCCGCACCATCTCGAGATCGTTGAAGCGGGATACCTGGCACTATTCAGGCAGGCGCAAGAACGGCTTGCCTCTCTCGGACATACCTTGATTGAAGTTGACATCGAACCATTTCTGCAGACGGCTCAACTTCTCTACGGAGGACCTTGGATCGCCGAGCGTTTTGCAGCGGTCGGTCCTTTCGTGAAGAAGCATCCAGAAGCCGTTCACCCGGTGGTCCGCGATATCATTCTGGGTGGCGAAAAGTATTCGGCCGCGGACTTATTTGCTGGTCAATACGCTCTGGAGCGATTTCGCCAACAGGCTTCGGAGGTCTGGGAAGTCATCGATTTTTTGCTCCTGCCGACCGCACCGGACATCTTTCGGATTGCGGCGGTGGAGAGCGACCCTATCGCCCTGAACAGCCGGCTAGGCGTATTTACGAATTTTTTGAACTTGCTGGATCTAGCGGCCGTCGCTGCTCCGGCTGGGTTTCGTCCGGATGGGTTGCCCTTCGGAATTACCTTTGTCGGTCCGACGTTTTCAGATCGTTCTCTGCTGGTATTGGCAGCTACGTATCTCGTTTCCTTGCGTCCTGCTCTCGGTGGAACCGGACTTCCTTATCCCGAGACCCCGGTTCCCGCCAAGGCAGCCTGCTCAGACCGGATGATGATCGCCGTGGTCGGTGCGCATCTCACCGGAGAACCCCTGAACTACCAGCTTACGGAGCGGGACGCGCGCTTTGTCCGGACAGCGAAGACGGCACCTTCCTACCAGCTTTTTGCGTTGCCCGGCACCTCTCCACCCAAGCCTGGGCTGATCCGGACCGGAGCTGATGGCGGCGTTTCGATCGATCTGGAGATCTGGGATCTTCCGGTCGTTCAGTTTGGAAATTTTCTGCAGGAGGTTCCCTCCCCTTTGACGATCGGAATGATTCATCTCACGGACGGGCGCACAGTCAAAGGCTTCCTTTGTGAAGAGGCGTCGCTCCGGGGCGCGAAGAACATCTCGACGTTTGGTGGGTGGAAGGCCTACCTGAAGAGCCAGACGCTTGCGGGCGGGAATGGAAGTCGACGGTAGTGCCACGGTCGTTCCTGGTGTTGATCGAAGTTGATCGGACCAGGAAGAAAGAATGGTTGAGTTTCCCTGGCGAAATGGATAGTGTCGCCGTTCCATTTCCAATCGCCTGCCAGTCAAGCACTGCCCCAGAGCTGACCTCACAGCAAGCGAGATTTACGAACATGAACTCCCCCAAACAAAATATTGCTGCAACACCGATTCCTCGCCGTACTTTCATTCGTCGCACCGCAGTGTTTGCCGGTGCCACCGTTGCCTTGTCCATGGTGCCTCGCAGAGCGTCTGCTGCCGGCACTCCGACCGTAGTGAACTCCATCCGGTCGTTGTCAAACCCCTATCACGCGACATGGAACCAGGGTGGTCAGGCTTTCGCGAAATCAATTGGCGCTGATTATGTCACGCTCGTCACAGAGGGGGACAGCGAAAAAGGAATTGCGGATATCCGGGCGATACTCGCCAAAACCGGCGGCAACATGGTTCTGAACGTCGATCCGAACGACAGCCCGGATGCGCGCCCGATCGTCGATGCCTGCGTTAAAGCGGGCGCATACGTCACGACGCAATGGAACAAACCCGCCGATTTGCACCCCTGGGATTTTAATCCGTACTATGTCGCGCACATAGCATTCGATGGGGTTCACTATGGCGAGGACACTGCCAACGCCTTGATCAAAGCCATTGGCGGGTCCGGCGGAATCGTTGCGCTCGGAGGCATTTTGTCGAACACTCCGGCGATCGAGCGCAAGGCCGGTTTGGAGAAAGCGCTCCAGGCAAACCCGAACGTCAAGCTGCTCGATTTCCAGGTTGCAAACTGGAAGTCGACCGAAGCCTTTAACATCGTGAGCGCCTGGCTCACTCGGTTCGGCGACGATATCAAAGGGATCTGGGCGGCCAATGACGATATGGCGGTCGGCACCCTGGAAGCGTTGCGGGGTGAAAAGTTGAACGGTAAAGTGCCAGTGACCGGCATCGACGGAATTAAAACGGCGGTTGAAGCGGTTCGCGCCGGCGAATTTGCGGCGACAGTTTCCTGGGATCCATACTGGCAGGGCAGCATGGGGCTTTCCATCGCCTATGCGGCCAAAATCGGGAAAATCGACCCTGCGAAGGAACCGAAAGAGCATCGCGAGTTTTATGGCACCGGCGTCCTGATCACCAAAGAAAATGCCGACGACTTCTATAAGACTCACATCGAATCTGAGCCGAAGATTGACTTCAACGATTATTGGGGTCGTGTGACCGGGCAGATTCGGCAGAGCTAAGGAGCGCGTGGAACCCCGAAAAGTTCCTCCCTCCGCAGATTCAGGCACGCCGCAGATCCGTTCTCCCGAATTGGGTGGTAGAAACGCAAAGCTGTCTCTGAACCGGCTTAAGCGCTACGCGCCGTTCTTCGCACTGATCGCTTTATCGCTGCTGATCGGCGCGATGAACCCGCGCTTTTTCGAATTCAACAACCTGATTCGAGTCGCCAATTCCGCTTCCATCCCGCTTGTGCTTTCGCTGGGGATGACCTTCGTCATCCTGCTGGGCAGCATCGACCTGTCCGTGGAGGGCGTTCTGGCGATCGGGGCTGTTTTGATCAGCCTGCTCGTGCGAAACAACGGCAATGGCTTCGATCTTGGTTGGTCAGCCGTAGTTCTGGCGATCCTGGCTTGCAGCGGGATCGGATTTTTGAACGGGGCCATTCACGTCGGCTTACGTATCCCATCGTTCATGGTTACCCTCGGCATGTGGTTCATCGGCGTTGGAGTTGCCACGCTTATTCTCGGCGGCTCGACCGTGCGCGTGCTGGATAAAGGAATCCGAAGTATAGCCCTCGACCGACCGATGGGATTTTTTCCCATTGCCGTTTGGGTGGCTCTTGGCGCGCTTGGAATCACCTGGGTGATCGAGCGCCAGACCCGGATCGGGCGGTATATCTATGCGATCGGCGGCGGCGAGGATCTGGCGGCTCTTTCCGGCATCCCCGTTAAGAGAGTCAAAATCATCGTCTTCATGATTGCGGGAACATTGTATGGCCTCGGCGGGTTGCTCTCTGCGGCGCAACTGGGCCAGGGTAACGCATTAATTGGGAGCGGACGGCTGTTCTCAACGGTAACTGCTGTAGTGGTCGGCGGCACCGCGCTCACGGGCGGGGAAGGCGGGGTTCTCAACACGCTGGTCGGCGTGATGATCATGGCCGTGTTGGGCAATGGGATGGTGCTGCTGGGCATCTCTCCTGATGTACAGCAGGGGGTGCAAGGCGTCTTGATCATCGTCGCAGTTGCGCTCTCCCTTGATAGGGCCCGCTTAAAGATTGTGAAGTAACGATGCTTGCAGTCGAACATGTCAGCAAAGCGTTCGCCGGGGTCCAAGCCCTGGACGACGTCAATGTGGAGATCGGCGCCAACGAAGTAGTCGGCCTGGTGGGCGAAAACGGCGCCGGGAAGTCAACCCTGATGCGAATTCTTGCCGGCGTCTATTCGCCGGACCGCGGGTCGCTGAAGTTGGACGGCGCTCAGGTCCTCCTGAAGAGCCCTCGGGAAGCCAATCTTAATGGCATCGGCATCGTCTTCCAGGAGCAGTCGCTTCTTTTGAACCTTACCGTCGGCGAAAACATTTATCTGGGCCAGGAGGCTGAGTTTACGCGTTTGGGTTTGGTCAATCGCCGGCGCATGAATGCGGCAGCCCGGCGCCAGCTGGCCAAGGTGGAAGTCGATATCGATCCTGACACCCGGACATCGGAGCTCAGCTTCGCCGCGCGCCAGATGGTCGAGCTGGCAAAAGCGTTAGCATTAGAAGAGCGGACCGAAAAACATCTGATCATTCTGTTGGACGAGCCGACCTCTGTGCTTGAACAGCGCGATATCGAGATCCTGTTTGCGCGCGTTCGCGCGCTCAAACGGCGCGCCAGTTTCGTTTTCGTTTCGCACCGGCTCGATGAAATTCTCGCTCTCAGCGATCGTATCTACGTCATGAAGGATGGGCGTGTCGTCGGTCACATGGAGGCTGGATCCACCACCGTGCCGCAGCTTCACCAGATGATGGTCGGCCGAGACCGGCATGCGGAATATTATCGTGAGTCACGGCAAGGACCGCCGAGGGAAGAGATCGTGATGGAAGCGCGCGACCTCTCGGTCACGGGAGCCTATCGAAAGGTCGACTTTGTGCTTCATCGCGGCGAGGTTCTCGGCATCGCCGGAGTGGTCGGTTCGGGCCGGGAGGAGCTGACGCGCACCCTGTTCGGCTTTGTCCCGCAATCAAGTGGAACCCTCCTGATCGACGGTCATGAAGTCCGTCTCACAGTCCCGTCCCAGGCCGCTGATCATGGGGTCGGCTATATTCCGCGCGAGCGGCGCACGGAAGGATTGGTGCTATCCCTGCCTCTTGCGGTGAACGTGACTCTGTCGAAGCTGCCCACCAGCCGCATAACGGGCGCCATCCGTCTCAGTCGGGAGATTCAACTGGCAAAAAGCTGGGTGGACAAGTTGCACATTCGCACTCCGGGCGTCGAGGCACTCTGTCTGAATTTGAGCGGCGGTAACCAACAAAAGGTCGTCCTGGCCAAGTGGATGAACGCGCGGGCGCACATTCTGATCCTCGATCATCCGACGCGAGGTCTGGATGTTGGCGCCAAGGAGGAGGTGTACGAGCTGATCAGAGATCTCTCAGAGGAAGGGGTTTCGATCATTCTGACCGCCGACACATTGGAAGAAACGATCGGGTTGTGCCACTCCATCCTGGTAATGCGCGATGGAAAGGTCACGGCCCGATTCGACGCTTCGCCGGGTCGCAAGCCGTCCCAGGTCGATTTGATTCAGCACATGGTATGACGGCTACAAAATCGCTGCGAGCAGGCGGGAGGGTGCAGGCCGCCATTCCCATTGTGCTGTTGATCGGGTTGGTCATACTCATCGGGGTTTTGCAACCGAGCTTTCTGACCGCGGATACGCTGTTGGTGGTGATGGCGGACACCGCTACTCTATTCATCCTGGCCGCAGGAATCACCTTTGTGGTGATGCTGGGTGGAATAGACCTGTCGATCCAGGCGGTCGCATCGTTGAGCAGCGTCCTGGTCGCGATCTGGCTCGGCCGGATTGGCTATTGGGCTTTTCCGGCAACCCTGCTGGTGGGATTCATCACCGGCGCATTTAGCGGCGTGGTGCATGTCCGGTTGCGGATCCCCTCCTTCATCGTCACTCTGGCCACCAGCGGCCTGGTGGCAGCAGCAGCCCTGCTTCTTTCCCAGGAACGCTCGATCACGATCGGCGAAGCCGGGCGCGCATATCTGAGTTGGATCACCGGACGCCCCTTCGGAGTGCCGAGCGTGATCTTTATTGGCGCACTGGTCGCCTGTGCGGGAATCTGGTTGCAGTGTTACACACCGTTTGGGCGCTACAGCGCCGCCATCGGTGCCGGAGAGGCGGCAACCTGGGCCTCCGGCGTCAAAGTCAATCGGCAAAAGGTGATCGCCTACTCCTTATCGGCGGGATTAGCGGCGCTGGCCGGCATCTTGCTCACGGGCAGGCTGAGTAGCGGCTCCCCCACCCTGGCGAATGAACTATTGCTCCCAGCGATCGCCGCGGTCGTCGTAGGAGGCACTTCAATCACCGGCGGGGCAGGCGGTATCGGCAGAACGGTGATTGGAGCGTTGATTATCTCGGTGGTGCGCGTCGGGATGACGTTTGTCGGAGTCGACATTTTCGCGCAGCAAATCGTGTTCGGCGCAGTGCTGATTCTGGCCGTAGCCATCACCATCGACCGCACGAAAATATTGATTGTAAAATAATTCCGAACGCCGACCCGTCAGTTCCGAAACGCTGAGCCACTCGCAGCAGGAGCGGTAATGGCCTTGCGCACCGGTGCCAGCGGAGCGGAATCGTCAAAGACCACTTTCCCAGCCTGGCGAGCGACACCCAGATCTTCCCAGAGCTGATGAAGGTCTGGAGAAACGGGCGCCGCTCTCATCTGGTCGTATAACTCTTCCAGAACACGGACGCCAACGGTTTGATCCGCGATCCGCAAGGCTCGTTCGAGGGGCCACTCCACCTCAATGCTTCCTCCGGCTTTCAAAATGCCGCGCGTCGCATCCTCGAGGCCGAGTCGATTCCCGGTGCGCTTTCGGATCTCGATGTCGGCCAGAAGACAGAACAAGGCGCCGCCCCAGTAAGTTCTGCCCCAGGTATGGGTAAAATCCAGCCCGCGATCGCCGGCCTTCGGCAGCCCCTGAGACATTGCGTCAAACATGTCACCCCAGACCTTCTCAGGGGTTAAATCTCCTGCTCGCGCCCGAGCGACGGGCTCGACGTAGGTCGCCAATCCTTCCTCGATCCAATGATGGCTCTCGGGTACCGATGGAAACGCCAGGTGCACCATCTCGTGGGTAATCGTCCAATCGTCCGCGAAGTCCGCAGCGGTCGTTGATTGGCCAACCGCAATGGAAATGTGGGCCCGCTTCCAGCCAAATGCCCGCCCCGAGTCGACTCCTTCTCCCTCGTGGAAATTGACGGCGAGATCGACGTGCGGAACCGGAAATCTGGTATAGTACACCGTGACCGCCCGCGCGGCGGTAGCAATCCAGTCGAGGGCGAGTCTCCGCAAAGCGGCCGGAGGAGCGGGATCGAAGGAGACATCAATGGTTGCCCCCCCGATCTGGAGTTGGGCGTCGTCCTGGGCCTTTGCCAAGGTCGAAAAACCGAGCCAGGTGAGAATAAGCGAAAACAGTAAACGCATAGTTGTAAGCGCGTAGTCAATCTGACCCTGGAATAAGAGAGACAATGCCTGAAAATTCCATTTTCATATCGCTCCGGCCTCCTCAGGTTCGACCAATGCACCGGGAACACAAATATTCTGTGAACATTCAATGGACCGGGAACACTGGCCAGGGCACCGCTGATTATCGGTCGTACGCGCGAGACCACGAGATTAAAGTGCCAGGGAAACCAGCGATAGAAGGTTCGTCCGATCCCCAGTTCCGGGGAGATCCCACCCGCTATAATCCGGAAGAACTATTGGTTTCAGCGCTCTCAGGCTGTCATTTGCTCTGGTACCTCCACCTCTGTGCGGAGGCTGGAATCGTTGTGCTTTCGTACGAGGATCGAGCAGAAGGTATGATGGAAGAATCGAACGATGGCGGCGGCCGCTTCGTCCGCGTGACGCTTCGCCCGCATGTGCGTGTGACAGATCGGGTGGAGCAAGCGGAAGCGCTCCACCAGCGCGCCCATCAGCTTTGCTTCATTGCGAATTCCGTAAATTTTCCGGTCCTGCACCAGCCGGTGACTGAGCTACAGGCACTGTAGCTCAACAGTACATTAAAAACCCTCTCTAGCGGGCAGAGACAGGTGCGAGATGGTAGCAGCTCTTGTCGTAAGAGCGAGACAATTCATGCAGCGACAGATGAAATTCGCCGTCATGTCGCATCATGGCGTCAACGATCCTGCACACGCTTTCCCCGTCAGGAGTATCGCCGTAGGTAAAATTTTCAAGCACGGTCACGTCGCTGCCAGAGGCCAGCATCTCGCAGATCGAATCCTCTCCGTCGCGGCCCGCACGTCCTATCTTCTGGGAATAATTTTCGAGGCTCTTCGGCAAATTGTAATGGTAGACATATCGGATATTAGATTTATCAATCCCCATGCCGAACGCGGTTGTTGCCACAACAATTGCATCCGAAGATCCTATGAACCAATCCTGAACCACGTCTCGTTCCTCGTTTGGGATGCCCGCATGATAAGCCCGCGCAGGAAAACCCTTTCTGCAAAGTGTGTCTGCAACAGTTTCGGCGGTGCGCTGCAAGGTCACATACACAATCGTAGGACCTCGTGGACGATCTTTCAGGCGAAGTAACAAAATATCGAGTTGTTCGTTTGACCGGCAGGGTGTGACCAGCAATGCCAGGTTTGGACGATAAAATCCGGTATGAATAAATGCGTCAGGTGCAATGCCAAATTCACGGCAGATGTAGTCCGCAACGGCACGAGTGGCGGTAGCAGTGAGTGTCAGGACTCGTTGGATGCCTAGATTACGTGCCGCTCGGGCTAATTTTAAATAAATCAGGCCGAAAATTATGACCCCATTCGGAAATACAATGCCCTCGTCGATCACCATCAAGGCGATCTTGAGTCGGCTCAGTTTCTGGATGAAACGCTCATTGGAAAGCGTTCCGGCGCGACGTAGAGCAGCTTCACGCGATCGGCTCGCAAATCCGCATCGATTCGTCGGACCTCGTCCAATTCAATGCTGGAATCGAGGCGCGCCGCAGGAATTTTTCGTTGCGCAAAAAATCGATCTGGTCTTTCATTAGCGCGATCAATGGTGAAAGGACGAGGGTGAGACCGTCGAGAAGAAGCGCGCTTACACTGATAACAAAGGCTTTTGCCGCTACCGGTAGGGAAAACTGCCAAGGCGGATTTACCTTCCAAAATTTTTGCGATGACGGGTCTCTTGACCATCGCGGAACGTGTCGAAACCGAAACTGTTTTTCAGTGTCGCGTGAATGAGTGTGTGATTCGAACTCATCGTTGCCGATCACGTTGCGCTAGATAGATGTAACATGCAATAAGAATGTAATTGGAGAACAGAAGTCAGGAGTCAGGAGTTGCAGAATGGGGCGGCCGTATTCCGCTCTGTGGTTCGTGGCCATCGGTATTTGGCTCCTGAACTCCTGACTCCAATCCCGCCGGCACGTTCTTTTTGGTTGCCGCTGCGCCATGGAATTGGTGTAATCTGCGGACGCACTTTCTGCCCCCCCGCCAATCATTTCCAATGAGCTCTCTTCTTGGTATAGATCTTGGAACCTCCAGCGTTAAAGTCGTCGTTCTTGCGCTGGATGGATCGATTCGTGGCATCGGATCTGCCGACTACCCAATTCTCACGCCCTCGATCGGTTGTGCCGAGCAGGACCCGGAAGAATGGTGGCGCGCCACCGTGATTGCGGTGCGCCAGGCCATGCATCAGGCCGGTCACCCCGACATTTCGAGCATCGGATTCAGCGGACAGATGCATGGGTTCTCTCTTCTGGGAAGGGACCGAAAGCCACTGAGCCCGGCGATCATTTGGGCAGACCAGCGAAGCGCAGACCTGCTGCCGGAGATTGAGTCGATCGTTGGTCCGGATCTCCAGAAATGCGGGACCGCGCCGGCTGCGGGATTTCTCATTTCTACTCTGTTCTGGCTTCAGAGACATCAACCTGAATTGCTCGACCGAGCGCTCATCTTGCTGATGCCGAAGGACTATATCCGACTAAAGATCACCGGAGAACTTGGGACCGACGAGAGCGACGCTTCGGCAACGGGTATTTTCGACGTCAAGCAGCGAACCTGGGCCGATGATCTGATTTCACGTTTAAACCTGCCAAGATCGATTTTCCCGGTTGCCGAAGAGTCGACTCACCTCGCCGGGCAGCTGACGAAGGAAGCCGGAGCGGAACTGGGCCTTGTTCCTGGCCTCCCGGTCTCGGCTGGGAGTTCCGATCAGCCCGCCCAGGCAGTCGGAAACGGGTTGATCGACCCGCCGCTTGGTTCGGTGACCATCGGGACCGGTGGACAGGTTTTTGTGCCGTTGAAACAGCCGCTGCTCGATCCAAAACTCCGGCTTCACACCTTTTGCCATGCGCCTCGCGTGAGATGGTACCTGTTGGGGGCAATGCTTTCGGCCGGGATGGCTTTGAGATGGTTCAGAGCCATTCTGGGAAACGAGCGCTTTTCCTATGCGGAACTGGATCGGCTGGCCGGCGAAATTGAGCCGGGATGCGAGGGGTTGACCTTTCTCCCCTACATTGTGGGAGAACGCTCCCCAATCATGGATCCGCGGGCAAGAGGCAGCTTTGTCGGTTTGGCGCTGCGACATGGCCCGGCACACATGGCCAGAGCTCTTCTGGAAGGTGTGGTCTTTGCGTTGCGTCAGATTATCGAGACGATGGAGGATTGTGGCGCCTACCTGCCCAAGATGGTCGCTTCCGGCAATGGCCTCGGGAGCCCGCTTTGGCGCCAGATGCTCGCAGACGTAATCAACCGGCCTCTTTGTCAGGGACACGATGCGTATGCCGCAGAACGGGCCGGAGTAGGGGCGGCAATGATTGGCGGAATTGGCGGCGGCGTTTTCAAAGGCTACGAAGAAGCGCGAACCTTAGCGCCGGTTTTTGATGTAACCACCGCTCCGAATCCGGATCGAGTCGACCAGTACGAGGCAGCTTATCGCCGTTTTCTTGATCTTTACCCACGGCTGAAATCCTGGTTCCGAAAGAAAAGCGAGTAAGCGAAGCATCCCGCTTTGCCAGCCTGGCGGCTCCCGAACTGTTTAGACCTGGCAAAGCGCGACGCTTTGCTTACAGCGCGCAACCAACGTTGCGCAGTACGCAGAACCGGAATTAAATTTGCCCGTGGCGCAAATTCAAACCTTAGCAAAATCATTGCCACCCTCGGTCCCCGATCGACCGGCCCGGGTGGTGGAGTTGCGTGGAGTTATCTTTCAGAGCGACACGGTCAGCGTGCTTGGGGCATGGCTGATTCGTCCCGTGGAAACACTCGATATGCATCTTGCGGGACTAGGTCGTTCGCCCCAGGCTCCGGCTCTTGCGATGCATGCCGGGCTACACGTGGTACTGGAGGACCGCCGGGAATTCGTCGCCGAGCAATTGTTCGGCACCCCGCGCGAAGATTTCGTCAGCGGATTGAACTGGACCCCGCTCGAAACCTTTAGAGAGCGCGATCACGAAGGCTGGGATGTAACGGTGCCGGCAACCGCATTTCGCCAAATCGACGAGGAGGTGGTGCATCAGGCCGTCGAACACTTGAATGGCGTCCCTGGACGCCCGTTCTTCGGTGAAGATTGTACGATGCTCATTGAACGGGCGTTTGGAAAGCGGCGAATGTTTGCCGATAGCCCCACCGCTCGGGCCCTGGGTTTCGGAATGCGGGTGGGCGATCCTGCGCTGGCTTTACTCAAACCGGACGTGCGGCTCCATCCGGAGGCGGAACGCCTTCTGCGCGCAGACCTTCTGCGGGCGCTGCCCGATCCGACCACGGAATGGGACTCTCCCAACGGTCACCGGTGGATTCGCCGTGCGCTCAGTTTGATACTCCTTTTGGCTGCACTCGCCGGGCTAGGATCTTTCCTTCAGAAGCGACCTTTCGCCAAGATCAATCATGCGATATGACCTGATATGCTCTCTTCACGGAACATGAAAGCCATTGCGATCAAGGAGTTCGGTTCGACTGCGAATTTTTTCGAGGAGCAGAGGGATATTCCGCAGCCGCGCGCGGGTGAGGTCCTAATGCGGATTCGAGCCGGCTCCATCAATCCGATCGATTACAAAATTCGCGGGGGCCGTTTTGGGGGCAACCTTCCGTTGGTGATGGGTCATGATGCCGCTGGAGTCGTGGTTGCAGTGGGCAGCGGTGTCAGCCGGTTGGGAGTGGGCGATGAAGTCTGGGCATACCTCGGCGGCCCCTGCAGCAATGGAGCGTATGCAGAATATGCCAGCATACCGCAGGAATTTGTCACGGCCAGACCCCGGATTTTGTCGTTCGAAGAAGCCGCATCGGTCCCTGTCGCTGGGCTGACCGCTAATGAGTCCATTCGCCTGAAAGCAAGACCGACTCCACATCATTCAGTGTTCATTGCCGGCGGCGCCGGGGGGCTTGGCTCGGCCGCAATCCAGATCCTGCAAATGATTGGGGTGGCGAGAATTGTGACCACCTCCGGCCGGGAAGCCAGTACAAGGTTCATTGTGGATCAATTGCGATTAAGTCCGGAGCAGGTGATTGACTACCGAGACAAAGGACTTAAACAACTCACGCAGGAGGCGATCGCCGCGAACGGCGGCGCTTTTTTCGATAAGACTTTGGACTTTGTTGGGGGCGAGATGAAGCGCCTCTGTTTCGAATTGGTGGATTTTGATGGAGACATCGTCTCTACGGTCGAGGAATTTGATCCCTTTGCCGTTCCGGTCTGGCACGGAAGGGCGAGCCCGCTCTTCCGCAAATCGGCTTCCCTCCATTTCCACTTGCTCGGAGCAAGAGGCCTTTACGGGGCCCGGGAGACTTGGGCAGGGTACACACAACAACTCCATGAATTAGCATTCCTGTATGAAGCCCAGAGACTTTGGCCGGTGGGAGTGCAAGATATCGGCGAACTCAGTGTCGAGACGATCCGCCGGGGTCATGAAATGCTCGAAGCCGGAGGCATCCAGGGCAAACTGGTTTTTTCCGTCCCTTAATGTCGATAGTGTCCTGTGCCGGCTTTCTCGTTGATCAATTCGAGTAAGGACCGAAAGGCCAAGGTTCCTCAAAGTCCTTGGCATAGGGATTATAATGTGCGGTGCCAATCTGCACATTCCCACCTTCCGGGTTTTCGATCTTGCGCTCGATCCTGCTTTGAAGTGATGTGTCATGGCTGGCGCAGGCCGACAGACCAAGGCCGAGAGCGAAACCTAAAGCGACAGGCGACCGGAAGAAAAGAACTCTCATAGGAGGTCAGGATACAGCGTCCGTTAGGATTAAAAACGGCGGGACAAAAGCTGGGCAGTTTTGCGGATTAAACGCCGGGCGACGATTCTTCCGCGGTAACGTCGACGCCGTGGATCGGCCGGAGGGAGTCTTCTGGCTGGATCCATGGCCAGAGAACCCGCTTGTGCCAACGCGACCAGCTTTGCGACAGCCTCTCGTTTACGCTCCGCAATCCGGGTACGAGCCCGGCTTAGCGCCATGAGCGGAAAGTAGTGCCGGTACAGATTATAATTAATCATGAATCCTCTGCCCACCTCGAGTCCTTGTTGAATCAGAATGGCTCGCTCATGCAACTCGCCGCGAAGCCGGGAACCGAAGCCATAGCCAGGAAATCCAGTCCCAGTATACTGCGGCTCATGCCAAGTTCCTTCGTGCTGCGTGCGTAAAAGATAGTCGACCCCTGCCCCAATAAACTCATCGTACCGCGAGCCCGGAATCGTCAGCAGCGCCATTAAAGCCCAGGCGGTCTGGGAAGCCGTGCTATCGCCGACCCCGCGCAACGAATTGTCGACATACGAAGCGGGCGTTTCCCCCCAGCCGCCGTCCGCGTTCTGGTGGTAACCGATCCAGTCGCCGGCCAGGCGAACAAATTTTCCCGCCATGTCTTCTCCGATAGCGGCTAGCGCCGGCAGCACCGCAGCGGTACCGTAAATGTGGTTTACTCCCCAGCGGCCGAACCAGCTGCCATCTTCTTCCTGTCGTAGTCTGATAAAAGCCAACGCACGCGCTATCGGCCTATCGTGCCTGCTCCAACCCAGGTGCGCCAGAGCTTCCACTACGTGCGCGGTGACATCGACGGTCGGGGGATCAAGGACCTCTCCAAAATCGCAGAATGGCAATTTGGCCAGGAGCGCGTTCGTGTTGTCCCGGTCGAAGGAAGCCCAGCCTCCATTGGAGGATTGCAGCGCGAGAATCCAACAAACAGCGCGCTTCAGGGCATGATCAATCGCGGCCGGATTGCGATGCGCTTTGCGGGCCCGAGCCAGCACTAGAATGGCGACCGCCGTGTCGTCGATATCGGGGTAGGAATCGTTGGCGCGTTCAAAGGACCACCCGCCAGGCATGGCTGAGGAGACCTTAACTTGCCAATCCCCTGGCGCCGTCACTTGCTTGTGCACAATCCAATCGACTGCTCGCGTCATTGACTCGCATACGGCCGGCGATCGCCCGCTATCCAAAAGAGCTTGCAGAGTCAGAATCGTGTCCCAGACCGGAGACTCACTCGCCTGGATGTAGAGTCCACCATCGCGCTCGTAAGACCAATGAGCATCGAGGGCTCTGAGACCGTTCGCCACGATTGCGTGGTCTGTCTCGTATCCCTCAGTGTGCAGCGCCATCAAGGAATAGATCCAGGGGGGTTGAATGCCGCCCCACGCCCCATCGGCGTCCTGATGTCTGATCACCCACTCGAGGCAAAGACGAATCGCTCGTTCCCGGCCCGGTTGGATTGGAAATTCCACGTACCGACTCAAAAGCCGATCCGCCATGAGGAAAAAGCCTTCCCAGGAGAAAAGCCGCCTCTTGGGAGTCAGCCGGTAATCAAAATGGGATCTTCCCTTCGGAAACAGTTCATCAAGTCTCGCCTTCGAGGCCAGCGGTCTCACCGGTCGCCTTGCCGATAAAATGCTTAACGGAATGATGGTTGCTCGGGCCCAGGACGCAAAGTGATAAATGTTAAATGGGAACCAGAGCGGCGTGCAGATCAATTCGGGCGGCAGCGTTGGCGTCTCCTGCCATGGCCATTCGCCGATCAGCGCGAGCCAATAACGCGTAAAGACCCGGGTCTGACTTAATCCGCCCCGCACAAAGATCCATTCCCGGGCCCGGCAAAGCACCTCCGTGTCCGCCGAATATCCCACGCTGCGAAGCGCGGCGTAACATTCCACGGTCGTATTAATGTCTCCCGCGGGCGCATTGTGATAGACCTCCCAAGAACCGTCCGCCCGTTGCTCGTTCAAAATGGAAGCTATCATTCCGCCCTGCTTTTTTTCGTCGACGACTCCAAGGAAATGCATCGCTAGAATCCATTGAGCTTCGATGCAGGAATTCGTCTCCAGCATCCCCACCCAGAAACCATCGTCTTGTTGTCGATCCAGCAGCCAATCGACCCCCTTCGCTATGGCTTCAGCCAATCGATCTAAAACACTGGCCGATTGGATCTGGCCCGCGTCCTTGTCTGGATTGTGCATCATGCGAATGTCTGCCAAACCCAGAGTATGCTTAAATCGCCCCGACCCCAAGCGCTTCCGGGCACTCTGTCATAGAGCCGCAGATTGTTCCCTGGAAGCACAGTGGCGGCAGTTATTTTCGTGCCATCCCGGATCTTCTTCTTAGACAGAAAGTTACGCCCCATGTTTGACCGGTCGATCAATAAGCGACTTTGCGCCTTGGAGTCAAGTTCTTCGCAAGGAGCCTTGGACAGCGGATCAGCGTGCTGGACTAGTACACCGTCTCAGCTCACGCTCCTGCGTGTACAGCGCCGCTTGAGGACAAGAAGTGCAGCGCAGTGGTAAGTAAGGCGTCCTGCCTTACCTCCGAGAACGCGCAAAGCGGGGACGCTTTGCCTTCAAGAAGTGGCAGCGTACGGACAAGTGAGGCCGACAATCGTGGCGCTGTACACTTACTTCAGCGCGTGTCAGAACCGGTGCACTAAAAAGAAAATGGAAGGAGCGTTTTCCTGGCGAATTTCCGGGCTGACAAAATCCTCCCTGGAGCTTGGAATACAGCGATGGTGCGGCTCAAATAGAGAAGTGGGAATGAACGGAGGCAGCAATTCCAAACAGGCGATCACTACCGCTTCAGTCGTAGCCAGCGGCACCTTGGCCGCCCTTAAACTTCTGGTTGGCTGGTTGTCCGGCAGTCTTGGCCTGCTGGCCGAGGCAGCCCACTCCTTGCTCGATCTCATCTCCACGCTGATCACGTTACTGGTGGTCCGGGTAGCGGCGGTGCCGCCCGACAGCAATCATCCCTACGGTCACGAACGGGCCGAGCAGCTTGGTGCACTGGCCGGCATGACTTTACTGGCTGGGACCGGAGCCCTCATTTTATATCATGCCTTCGACACGATTTTTTTCCATCCCGGATTTCCTGCGGTCAGCGTCTGGTCGTTCGTCGTCCTGATCGTCTCCGTGTTCGTCGACTTTTTTCGTGCGCGGTCTTTGCGGAGGGCCGCCGCTGCCCATGACAGCAGCGCTCTGGCTTCTGATGCCGAGCATTTCGGCAACGATATGTTAGGCGCGATTTCCGTCCTCGTGGGATTGGCCATTATCGCGCTGCGCTATCCGCTCCATCTCCCGGAGTGGCTGGTAACGCGGGCCGACGCCATCGCGGCTCTCATCGTGGCCGCAATCGCTTTCCGTTCCGTTTGGAATCTGGGGTCCAAGGCTGTACGAGCGCTGATGGATGACGTTCCGATCGACCTCATAGACCGATTGAAAAGGCGAGTGGAATCGGTGGACGGTGTCGTCAGAGGGACCGTCACCGTTCGTACGCGCTTTGTCGGAAATCGTCCCTTTATCGAAGTAAAGCTCGGCACGGTGCGGGGCACATCTCTAGAGTCGGCGCATCAACTCAGCGAGGTAGTCGAGAAAGAACTCAGCTCAGAGTTGGATAACGCTGAGGCAATTGTGCATGTCGAGCCCGCGACGACCCCGGATGAACCCAGGGCTGCAGGCGTTCGCGCTATCGCGGATCGACTCGGATTGCGAGTGCATAACCTGAACATCTACCTGGTGGCGAAGGAAACCCGCATTGAGCTCGACCTCGAACTCCCGGATAGCCTGACCTTGGCTGAAGCACACAGACATTCCGAGACATTGGAAGCCGCCATCATCAAAGAACTGCCGGGACCGGTCCTGGTAACGGTGCACCTTGAACCGCGGAGCGATGAACCCAAGCCGGCGGTGCGACACCTGCCGTCGACACGCCGGGTCGAGGAGGCTCTGTCCAAGCTTCCTGAAGCCAGGAACGTCAGAGTTCAGGATGTGCTCGTGACCGATGAAGGACTGGTTCTCACCCTGGAGAAAACCTTCAAGGGGACAGATTCTCTCGCGCAGACTCACGAATCGATGGCTGGATTGGAGCGGGCAATCCACGCTTCCATCCCAGACGTCATTCGCGTTCACGTCAATCCCGACCTCGCGCCGTGAAACGTTGCCTGGTCGCCGGTATCACGGCCCTGGATCAATGGCGGCATAATTCCCGTCCGCCTTGATCGCAAATTCGTCGGCCAGATATTGCTCAGCCTCAGTGAGATCGAATTGGTGGAGCAGGATGAATTTCCGGCAGCGCCCTCTTTTAAGCTCGCCGATCAGCAGCGGGTCCAAGGCTCGCGGCCTGGGATCTGGAAGCAGAGCGCTTTTCCAGCGGTGCTGTTGGTCGACGATGACGTACAGGTGGTCAAAGTGTTCTTTGGCCGCATGGGCTTTTTCCCGGGCTTCTTTGGGAAGAATACCGTTGAATTCAGCGCTGATAGCCAGTTTTTTCCAGGGTAAAAGCCAGTCAAGGATAGAAAGGCCAAGCAGGTAAGTCAGCAACGCGCTCACCAGCCATCCTCCCACCAGAACGTAGGGTACCGCGGCGCCGTTCACTGCCGTATTGTGGGCAAACAGATAAGTCAATGCAGGGAAGATCCCGAGGGCCAAAGAAACTCGAGAGACGGCCCTTTCAAGGTTCATTCTGCGCTCGTTCATCTTGACCACGGACGCCTGGGTCCTCTGAAAGGGCAGGTACGCCGGAAGGCTCTTGGGTTTGGCGGTCATTGGAAGCGAATCGGTGGTGATTTCCCAAGTAAGGCGATGATCACCTTCCAGGTCGAAGACCGCAAAGACCGGTAGTTCAACGCCCGTAGTATCGTCTCGATACGTTTGTTGAAGCCCGTATGGATCAAACTCCTGGACGTGGAGCGGCGTTTCTGGTGCTTTCGCGAGAAGGGTTTTCCCC
>JAFAKL010000096.1 GCA_019235445.1 Verrucomicrobiota bacterium
GACCGCCAATTTTTCACATTCTCTGGAACAACAAGTTCGAGCTGATCGACCGTATTCTGCTCATGCTTTATTACCGGTTGCTTGGCAAGAAGATCGCCTTCACCGCTCACAACGTGAATGCGGCACAAAGAGACTCGAGGGATAATCTTCTGAACCGCCTCTCCCTGCGCTTCCAGTATCGGATGGCCGACCACATTTTCGTGCACACCGAGCGGATGAAAGCAGCGCTGCGAACCGATTTTGGCGTTCCGAGCGCCAAGGTGAGCGTCATACCTTTCGGAATCAACAATGTGTTTGCCAGAACTCGGATTTCGAGTACCGCCGCCAAGGAGCATTTCGGCCTGGGCCCGGGTGAGAAGACGGTTCTCTTTTTTGGCCAGATCGCTCCCTATAAAGGCTTGGAATACCTCGTGACGGCAATGGTTGAATTGAAAAAACTTCGTGCAGATCTCAGGCTCATCATTGCAGGGAAACCGAAGGCGGGAAATGGACCGTATTGGGATCAGATTCAGCAGGAAATCAGGCAAAGCGACCTGCGAGCGCAGGTGATCGAAAAAATCGAATTCGTCCCGGATAACCAGGTCGAGCTGTACTTTAAAGCCGCTGATGTGGTGGTCGTTCCTTACACTCACATTTTTCAAAGCGGCGTGCCGTTTCTGGCCTACAGTTTTGGGCTGCCTGTGATCGCAACAGACGTTGGTTCCTTGCGAGAGGATATTATGGAGGGAAAGACGGGTTTAATTTGCCAGGCCCGTGATCCGGCAGATTTAGCGAAAAGTATCCAAAACTATTTTGCCAGTGACCTGTACCGGCAGCTAGGGGCGCGGCGCCAGGAGATCCAGGATTTCGCCAATCAGAAATATTCCTGGACCAAAGTGGGCGAAATTACGCGAGCCGTTTACGCGAGCTTGCTGGGCCAGGAGCGGTTGTAGGCTTTCGGACGGCGGGAGGATACAGGCACCTGGACGGTGGTGCATTATGATAATTCTTTTTTATTATTGGAATGATGGAAATTCTAGGTAATATGTGGTCAGTATGGCAAGTCGCCATTCCCAATGGATTACTATCAAGCGCACGCAAACTCTACTCCCGCCATACTCCTTTGGCGGGTTTATCGTTGCCTCCCGAAAACCGCTTGGTGTGTGTCCTGGCTCAATCCAAAGGAAACTTCAATGACCAGAAACATACCTATTTTCCGGTTCCGTTACACGCCGGGACCGTGCGAAAGCATACCGAGCAAAAATCTCAAGGGCGAAATTTTCGCTCCGCCGCCAATGTCCGCCACCACATCACGGAACGCCGACGGTCCGTGGGCTACGGATCCCAAAGGGAAAAGAACCCTGACCTTTCTCTCCGGAGTTCTTTCGCTTGTTCTTTTGGCGCCTGTTTCCGCGTTGGCATACACCAATGCCGGTGGCGTGTATACGAGTAATGGAACCGATTCGGATACGCAAGCCGCGATCAATGCTGCGCCGGCCGGTAGCACCGTACAAATCCCCAATGGAACCTACAACTGGGCAAATGGGATAAGTTGCAGTACAGCGATCAAGATCACGGGCGCATCCATCGGCGGAGTGACTATCTTAGATAACCAACCCAACGGGCCACTGGTAGCTCTGACTCCTGTAATCGGCGGAACGTTGGAATTCTGCAATCTGGTCTTCCAGGAAGGGCCATTGATCGGAAGCAAAAACGGTCAGCACTTTATCGTGATCAATTATGCGCCCGGCTCCTCGCCAATCCTGCTTCATGATTCCAGCTTTTATTCCAAAGGCGATATTCTCTCTCAGATCCTGTGGGAACAAAACGGCGGCGTAGTCTGGAATTGTACCTTTGATTCAGGCTCCACCAATGCCGCTCCAACAAACGATGAACAGATCCAGTTCAAGTACCCGACGACCGACCGGTGGCAGAGTGTAGATTCCATGGGTATGGAAGGCGATCCAAATGGGACATTGAATACCTACATCGAAGATTGCACCTTCCAGAATGAACCCTACGAAATGCTGGATTGCGACGACGGGTCCAGAGTGGTGGTTCGCCATTGCACACTCTACGGCACCTGCGTGTCCCATGGAGCAGACAGTAGTCCCTTCGGAACACGACATTGGGAGTATTACGATAATTCGTTCCTTTATCCCTATAGCTTCGGAGATTCAAGTGCACCCAACTTACAAGGATGGCTGACCCAACGCGGGGGAACTGGGGTAATCACTGGTAATTCCTTCTGCCCGGTATCGAGCGAAAACCGGGGCACCAAATCGAGCGTCAACTGGCTGAGCGACGCAGTCACCGAGTATCGCTGCTATACTGAGTATCCGATTCCTAGAGCCCTGGGGCAGGGGTGGTGCGGGTGTTCCGGGTCGTACAGCTACCCGCAGGCGCCCGAGATGGGGTCTGGCTATACTTCCGATCCTGTTTACGTCTGGGGCAACACCAGCAATAACACGTATCAATCCGGCTCCGCCGACACGTATGGGTACGTGAATAACGACCTTTGCAACAACGGGCTGACCACCCAGGATTTTATCACTGCCGGCCGGGATTACTTTTTTGACAGTGGCGCTAAGCCGGGCTGGACTCGATACACTTATCCGCACCCGCTGCGCAGTGGCGCAGCAAGCGCACCTTTGGCGCCGACCAGTCTGAAAGGAACGATGTAGGACAACGGTAACCAGGGATCAGATCCGGTTTGGTCGCCTAAAATGGGATCGCCGAGATCCTTTTCCGGGCGGAAGGAGCGAAGGAAGTCACCAAGCCGGATACCGTCTGACCTTGGTCTGAAGCAGCCGCAAGGACGAAATACAAAGCAGCGCAGGTTTGTTCGAATTGATGCCTGATTGACGGTTTTTTGTATTTTTTCAGAAAAAATGCTTGTGAGGTGTCCTGATTTCATCGAAAAGGGACCTCCATGAGCAGAAACACACACATCTCCCAAAACCATCTGGCGTGGGGATCGAGCGAGAGTACTCCGGGTGAGAACACCAAAACCGAAACTCCAGCTGAGACGGCGGGCGCTGTTTCGAAATCGGATAACATTCGTCGGGACCGGGTTGCGAATTGGAAATCGAGTGGAATCCTGACCGTAGTCGCAGGGATTTTATCCTTTATCCTTTTCGGATCTGGTGGGGCGTTGGCTTACAGCACTTCCGGCGGCGTGTACGTGAGCGACGGCAGCGACTCGGATACGCAAGCTGCTATCGATGCTGCACCGGCCGGTAGCACCATACAGATCCCGAATGGAACCTACACCTGGGGCATCGGGATTGACTGCACTAAAGCCGTCAAGATCACTGGGGCCTCGGTAGGAGGAGTAACGATCAATGATAACAACACGGATGGGCCATTGGTTTACCTGGCTCCGGTCGCAGGGCAATCGATTGAGCTCTGTAACATCATTTTCCAGGAAGGACCGGCTCAGGGATCCAAAGGAAATCAGCACATGATAACCGTGGGCTACGCAGCGGGGGCAACACCCATTCTCTTGCACGACTGCTCGTTTTATTCCAACGGTCACATCCTCTCCCAGGTCCTTTGGAGCCAGAACGGCGGCGTCATCTGGAATTGCACTTTCGACGCCAACTTTACCTCTGATGAATCCCTCCAATTTAAGATTTCCAGCGTCGATACCTGGGAAACCCCTTCAACCATGGGCACCGCTGACACCAATGGCACAGCGAATACCTACATCGAAAACTGCACCTTTCAGCATAGCTATTACGAAACGATCGATTTGGATGACGGTTCGCGCACGGTTTTTCGCTACAACACGATGAATAACACTATCGTCGTCAGCCATGGCCAGGATTCCAGCCCGTACGGAAACAGGCATTGGGAATTCTACAACAATACCTTCGTTTGGACGATCGGGAGCAACAACCCCAATCCTGGTCCCACCGAGAGTCCGTTGAATCTGCAAGGGTTTCTGATGCTTCGGGGAGGCACCGGCGTCATCGCCAATAATGTCCTGCCGGATGTCACCTCGCAGGCGTGGGGCACCAAAGGCTCGATTAATTTTGCTTGCTTTTCCATCACGCAATATAACTGCTTTACCCAATATCCGATCCCTCGCCAGGTCGGCCAGAGTTGGAGTGGGGGTAGCGGCTCCTACAGTTATCCGCAGGATCCGGCAGACGGTTCCGGCTATATCACTGATCCGGTTTACATCTGGGGGAATACCGGCGGCACCTATTATAACAATCCCGGAACTTGGGATTATAGTCCGGATAATTGCGGAAACGGCCTCACCAGTGCTGACGTAATCCAGTCGGGCAGAGATTACATGGTCAACACTGTGAAGCCTGGCTACACGCCGTACCCCTATCCGCATCCATTGCGCAGCGGCACCTCGGGCGTTCCGGCGGCCCCGCAAAACTTGAGGATAGCATCCTCCTAAGAGATTTAGCTAGTGTACTGTCGCCGAAAAGGCATGCCATTCGCGCGGCCCAGAGGGTTGCGATGAGAATGAGACGATGAATGTTTCTACAGATGAGTCAGCAATGAAGACCGCATTTTGGAAACGAAACCGTCTTCGCGTATGCGTTGGCCTGGCGGCAGGGGCTTTGGTTCTCGGAAGCTTCAGTGCCGACGCTGCCACCTACTATGTCAGCCAAATGGCTGGCAGTGATAGCAACGCCGGCACGAGCTCAGGCGCGCCATGGAAAAACTGCCCTGGAATGGCCGCCTATGCGGGGTCACGAACCCTTCAGCCCGGGGATATTGTATACTTCGATCGAAGCAACACCTGGCCAGTCTCAGGGTCGGGAGGGATCTTCCTGACCGGTGGCGTTACCTACATCGGAGATTCCTGGGGGAGCGGAACCACCAGGGCCCATCTCCAGGCCACAAACGCCATGGATTCAGGGGTAGTGGCTTTTTCGGATCACCCCACCATTCCAACCATATTCCAGGGCTTTAACGTGGATGCGAACGGCCAGGTAACCAG
>JAFAKL010000254.1 GCA_019235445.1 Verrucomicrobiota bacterium
CGACGGTGCGTGAGGAAACATCTCCCTTCCAACCCGAGACCGGAGCGTACGGCGGGGGCCACCGGCATGGACTGGACGAGACATCCTCTCACGATTACCTCATTGCCCAGCAGCTTTACCATAACCATGGCACTCCTTCGGACGACCAGCATCATCGATCTATGCTCTCGCACGGTGACTCCCCCAGTGACGAGCCTTCGTAAGCTCATTGGAATTCTTCACCTTGCTTCCCCGGCCCTCCCGATCGGGGGGTTCAGCTATTCGCAAGGACTGGAGGCTGCGGTCGATGCTCAAGTGGTTCACGACGCCGTGAGTGCTAGGACCTGGATCCAGAGCGGCCTCGAGCATGTCCTGGCTGCAAACGAACTACCGATGCTCGCCATTCTCTATCGCGACTGGGAAAACGAGAACTATTCCGGGGTTAGCCGCTCCAACGCCTGGTTTCTCGCCAGCAGAGAATCGTTCGAATTGCGCCGGGAAACTGAACAAATGGGGTGGTCGCTGGCCCAGCTTGTTTTGTCCTTGGAATGGCACGATCCTGCCCGGCAGCTCGCCCTTCACTCGTTGCAGCCGGCCTGTTTGCCGGCGGCTTTCGCTTACGCCGCCGGAGCTTTGCGCATCGACTTGGAGTCCTGCGTTGCGGCCTATTGTTTCAGCTGGACTGAAAACCAGGTCACCGCAGCTCTGAAAACGATTCCGCTGGGCCAGATTGCCGGACAGAAAATTCTTTTCGCCATGCACGCACTGATTCCCGAAGTAGTACTTCGTGCCATTAACACCACCCCCGACCGGATCTCCACCTTTGCTCCCCACCTCGGGATCCTCTCCGCGCGGCACGCCCATCAGTATTCCCGGCTGTTCCGCTCCTGAGGACACAGGAAGAGATAAGCCACAGATTACACAGATTAGAATACTAAACTTAACCTGAGGGTTGGCACTTTCGTCAAGATCAGCCACGCCGCCTCCCAAGTTTAAGTAATTTGTGTAATCCGTGTAATCTGTGGTTTATCTCTTCCTGTGTCGAAATCGCTGAGCCAACGCACAAAACGTAATCCTCCCTTGCGTGTTGGCATCGGCGGGCCGGTGGGATCCGGCAAAACGACTCTGGTAGAAAAGCTATGCAAATCGCTGCGCGACCGGTACGACCTGGTCGTCATTACGAACGATATTTACACCAAAGAGGACCAGCGACTACTGATTGTCGCCGGCGCATTGCCTGCCGAACGAATTTTAGGCGTGGAAACCGGGGGGTGTCCGCATACCGCGATTCGTGAGGACGCTTCAATCAATTTGGAAGCCGTGGATCGGATGCTGGAAAGATATCCGGATGCCGACCTGGTGTTTATTGAATCCGGCGGCGATAACCTGGCGGCGACGTTCAGCCCGGAACTTTCCGATTTGACGATCTATGTCATCGATGTGGCCGGTGGCGAAAAGATCCCACGAAAGGGAGGTCCGGGGATTACCAAGTCCGATCTTCTGGTGATCAACAAGATCGACCTTGCCCCGTATGTCGGCGCATCCTTAGAGGTGATGGGAAGTGATGCCAGGAAGATGCGCGGTGCGCGCCCATTCGTGATGTGCAATCTGAAAGCGAACATCGGTCTCGCCGACGTCACCGCGTTTATTGAAAAAGAAGGGTTGCTCGTTTCGATGCAATAGGAATGAAGAACAATTCCTCACTATTCGCGGAGGCCAAACGTTACATCCCGGGCGGGGTCAATTCCCCGGTGCGAGCGTTTCGAAACGTGGGAGGAGAACCGTTCTTTGTCTCGAGGGCCAAGGGATCACACCTCTGGGACGTCGAAGGACGCGAGTATATTGATTACGTCGGGACCTGGGGTCCCGCAATCCTAGGTCATGCTCCGGAGGTGGTCGTAGAAGCCGTCCGGGAAACGGCAAAGCGCGGGCTAAGTTTCGGCATCCCGAACCCCCTGGAGGTCGAGATGGCACGATTAATTTGCGCCTGGGTCCCCTCGGTCGAGAAAGTGAGGATGGTAAATAGCGGCACGGAGGCAACGATGTCGTGCCTCCGGTTGGCCCGCGGGGCAACAAACCGCAAGCTGATTGTGAAATTTGAAGGCTGCTATCACGGGCACGTCGATTCTCTCCTCGTCAAAGCCGGGAGCGGCGCGCTCACTCATGGCAGCCCCGACAGCGCCGGGATACCTCAAGAGTTCGCTGACCTGACAATTGCCATTTCTTTCAATGATCCGGAGGCACTCGCCGGAACATTGCAAAAATTCGGCGAGCAAATCGCGGCGGTTATCGTCGAGGCCGTGCCCGCCAACGCCGGACTCTTTCTCCCAAAACCGGGTTTCTACGAGGAATTGCGCAGGTTGTGCGACCAGTACGGCGCGCTGCTGATCTTCGATGAGGTAATGACCGGCTTTCGCGTGGCCAAGGGCGGATACCAGGAGTTGGCTGGAATCAAACCCGATCTGACAGCAATGGGTAAGGTGATCGGAGGCGGGTTGCCGGTCGGGGCCTTTGGTGGTCGCACAGACCTTATGAATATGCTCTCGCCGGAAGGCCCAGTGTACCAGGCTGGAACCCTTTCCGGCAATCCGTTAGCCATGGCCGCTGGTCTCAGCCAGTTGCGCGAACTGGAGCGGGTGGATGGCTGGAGTCGCCTCGAACTACTTGGGCAGCAAATGGAGCGCGCCGTGAGAGATTCCCTGAGCCGGAGTGGCAAGAACTATCAATTTAATCGCCTCGGTTCAATGTTCTGCCTTTTCTTCACAGAAGAGCCGGTCTGGCGTTATGCCGACGCAGTGAAGTCGGATCTGACAGCGTTTCGCACATTTTTCCATTTCTGCCTGGAGCGAGGGATTTATTTTGCGCCTTCCCAATTCGAAACGGGGTTCCTCTGCCTCCAGCATACGGCGGCCGATCTGGAAAAAACCATAGAGGTAATGGATCAGTTCTTTGTTTCTTGATCGAGTATTTACAGCTAAATTCAGCGGTTCTTATGAGGTGCAAACATAGCAGGAGCTGAATCTTTATGGCCGAGGTTTCCATGGTAGTCACCTCGATTGACCCTTTAGCCCCGTATAAGGTCTCCGACGATCTACTATTGGAGCTCGTGAACGTCACCGCGACCATTGTGGATGATCCGGAAGATGCAGCCGCGGGCCTGAATTGCGCTCAGATTGTCGAACCTCAGGAATTGATCAAGCACCAGCCGCCTGGCGGGTATATGCTCGACAACCGTCATGTCCAAATGACCTGCGCCAAAAGCTCGGGAATCAAACTTGGAGACCGCTTAAAATTCAGGATCGTTTCCTGACAGGCGTTTATACCCCGGGGACAGGATTAAACGCGGGAGCCCCCCAACCGACGGCCGGGTGGCCAACTCTCAAAAACTTCGAAATTTTCAATTCGCCAGCCCCCAATTTCCTGGATCATCGTGAAAAGCGCGGGCGTGACCTGACCGCGGGCACTCATGAAATAGACCTCAACCATCGCTCGATGAGACTCCAGCGAAGTTGAGCCGAAGTGCAGCATCTGCGGCTGCGAAATTCGTCCGTATTCGGTGCGGATCTTAGAGACATACTGGACCAGAGTGAAATGCTCTTGAACGCCCCTGGATGCCTCTCCGTAGGCTTTGTCGAAATCATCGGAGCGGCACGCCTTAAATTGCTCGAAGATCACCCCGTACAACGGTTTCGGATCGAATGCCGCTTCCTCCCACTGGCGCCACACGTGAGTCGCCACCGCCGCGGCCGCGCCGGCGACAAAGAAAATCAGTAAAAGATACGATGTGAGCCGCGGCATCATGCGACCTCGGGATCTAAAGATCTTAGATAGCTGAAGGAATAGATCCCGGAGCCGTGCCCGTCCATCCATTCCGGTTGGATTCCGTATCCGCCCACAACTGAACAGCGCTTCAACTGGAAGCTGCCAGGAACGAGTGCCAGCGTCCCTCGGTACACGTTGTTGAGAATATCTTTCTCACCGGCGCAGAGGGCGCACGGACAACGTTTTCTCAAAAATTCGAGAGGAAAATAACTTTCAATCCCGTCAGTCCATCGCAGGGCGAGCTCGTTGCCAATAATCGTCATGTTCTCCAAGCCCAGCTGCATACTCGTCATTCTAGCCATAATTGTGGAAGGAAACAAGTTGTGAGGGGTAACCTGCCCTCCGCTCATTGACTCCGAGGGGGATAAAGCTTAGGAAGTACGACAATGAGTATCAGCTTTTTCGCCGAATGCACCGTCCTGATAACAGGCGCATCGGCCGGGATCGGTCGCGAGTTTGCCCGGCAACTGGCTCCGGCGGTCAACACGATGATCCTGGTAGCCCGCCGGAATGATCGTCTGGAAGCCCTTGAACTGGAATTAAGAATCATCAACCCGCACCTGGAAGTATTTTCCAGGCAATTGGACCTCCGTGATCACGCTGCGCTCGAAAGGTTTTGTAACTGGCTCGATGAAAGCGGCCTCTCGGTGGATCTGCTGATCAATAATGCCGGGCTCGGAGATCGCGGCGCGTTCATCGACAGCGAATGGGAACGCATTCTTGCCATGCTGAGAGTTAATATCGAGACGCTGACCTACTTGACATACCGGATTCTCCCGAGTATGCGCAAGGCCGGTTTCGGGGCGATCCTGAATGTGAGTTCCGTGGCAAGTCTTTTGCCGGTTCCCCACCTTGCGGTGTACGCAGCGACTAAAGCCTACGTGACGAGCTTCAGCGAAGCGCTTAGGGCTGAACTTCGAAATGCTAATATCTCTGTCACAACTCTTTGTCCGGGTCCAGTGCCTACCGAATTTGATGCCGTAGCACGCCGGGATCCCGAGACGAATACTTCCACTGCTGCGAGGGAGGTATTCAGTGTATCGGTCCAGGAGGTCGTGCGCCGCGCATTGAATGCGGTTGCTCGCGATAAGGCGCGAGTCATTCCGGGTACCTTGGTTCATCTATCAATGACGATTGTGGCCTTTATCCCGATGTACCTTAAGCGCCTGATCTTTAACGCTCAGGCAACGCGAAAAAAGAACGCTTTCGCGTCACCGGCTCGCCCGAATTATGAGATCTCAGGCACGATCTAAAGTTGTCTCATGCTTGCTCAGATCTACTATTATCTCTTCGGGTTGGTTGCCATCGCCGGCGGAGTGATCGGTTATACCCGCGCCAACAGCAAGGCTTCCCTCATCGCCGGTGGCGCGAGCGGTGCTCTTTTAATCATCGCGGGATTGCTCGCTCCCAGCCTACCCGGCTTCCTGCTTGCCCTGATTGTATCGATTCTCTTGCTCACCTACTTCGGCCGATCCTATGCGACGAAGAAGAAACCGATGCCGGCGATCCCAATGATCGTCCTGAGCGGTATCTGTATCGTACTGACCGCGATCGCCTGGCACGCCAGATAGCGACGTTCATGCGAACTGGCTCGCCTCGGCCATCTGGGATTCGAGTCCTTTCCGCGGCAATTCTCGCGGTCTTTATGACGGGCTGTCCCGGACCAGAACCTCCCGGTCCCCAGCCCTCTCCCTCCCCTGCCACTTCGCCAACGCCGACAGCGACGCTGGCGCCAACTCCGACGGCGATTGCGACGCCGACGTCAACGACCACTCCGTTCCCCCAAACGTTTGTTCCCTCTTCGCGAATGGAAACAGCAAGACTATTCAATGGGATGGAGATCCACTCGAAAGTAACAACCACCGAAGGTGCTCAGGCACTGGTCGAGCGTAAGACGCCGGACTCTTACCTGCTGGAACTCGACGTCCGAGTGCGCGTACCACAAGCAGCCCAGACGTTGGACCAGCTTGCTGCAGCGGACCGATGGATTGGAGCGCTCCTGCCCGGGCTACGGGACGAACTGCCCGTTGCGAAAGTCTCAGACTTTTATCATGGCCTCTATCAATTGAAGGTTGATGCCGTCAATCGAACTTTGGGCCGGCTCGATCAGATCGTTTCGCGCCACAATTTTTTTGACTGCAACACTATCCTGGAACTGCAAAATCCTCAGACAAATCGCAAGGCGCTTTTGATCCAGAGCGACATGGACGTAAATGCGGACGGATCCGATGCTGACCGCGTTTCAGATGTTGAGGGTTCGACAGCGAACTTTCAGCCGTTTACCAGCTATCGATGGTTCAAGAGAACCAGCAAAGCCAGCCAGTTCATCCCGGAAAGAGAGCAAAAACTAAAACAGCTCCAATCGGAGTACGACGCGAAGGCAACGCCGCCTGAGCGAAAAAAAGTCCTCAAAGATCAGATGGACCAGCTCCTGCGGGACCTGAACGATCTGAAGAAGTACAGCTTTCTCGTCGCGAAAGCAGACCCGTTTATCGTTTTGCCGGGGTTTATGTTCCGACAACCGAACGAACCGTTCCAGCCCCGGCTCGGAGATTGCGTCGTGGTAATCTATCAAGGAAAATTATATCCGGCGCTCCTGGGCGATGTTGGGCCGTCGTATAAAATCGGCGAGGCCTCGCTCAGGATCTGTAACCAGCTTGATCCCCGGTCGACTGCGTATAACCGGCCTTCCAGCGATCTGAACATCACCTATATCGTCTTTCCCGATTCTGCCGAAGATCCGCCTGGACCTCCGGATTTGCAAAAACTACATGCCCGTTGTTCAGCGCTCCTGAAGGAGATCGGCGGCTACGGCGGTGAACTCTGGAATTGGGAAGATATCCTGTCCAAACCATCTCCTGAACCGACACCTTCCGCCTCTCCTTTTACCACAGCTTCGCCGCAAGAAAGTGCTACTCCGTAGCGTGGTGTATGCGCAGCGTCCCGCTTCGCCTTGCTTCAAAGCCGCGCCAAAGGCGGACGATTCGCTTAGGGGCGATTCAAGATGCTGTTGGATTATGTAATCAGAATTGTTACATTAAATGATGTCCAGCTGCCGATTTGCTTTCGCCGTGCATGTGCTGGCCGTGCTCGCATCGGAAAAGACCGATTGCTGCTCCTCTTCTCGTCTCGCGCGGACAGTCAATACCAATCCAGTGGTCATCCGACGACTCCTGATCGAACTGCAGCAAGCCGGTCTTATTTCTACGTTGCGAGGTCCGCGCGGCGGGGCGGTTCTGAAGCGCAAACCCGAAAAAGTGACCTTGCGCGAAATTCACCAGGCGGTTGAGCCGGGCGACACCTTCGGGGCGCATCCGAACGAACCTTCTCCGGAGTGCCCGGTCGGGAAGAAAATCGCTAGAGTAATGGGACGCATTCAGACTCGGGCCAACCGAGCGCTGGCGCGCGAACTGGAGACCATGACCTTGGCGGACGTGCTCCGCGAGTTGCGGCGCCCATGAGAGGTTCTTCTTGATTTGTAACAGAATAAGTTACATTAGATATCAGTTCTTTTCTGGTGAAAGGGCCTCATTATGTTATCTCAATTTGAACCGGCTTGGGTTCCAGTCCTGCTTGAAAATACCGCCGACCCCGTGGTTCCGCCCCCAGGATCGATCTCCGACGACCAGCTATTGGACGTTTATTCGGAGACGGTCAGCGGAGCTGCCATGAGCGTCGCTCCCGCGGTCGTCAATATCCAAGTCAGCAATCCGAAATTAGGGAGACGCGGCGAAGGAGGTGGAAGCGGATTTTTTATCGCACCGGACGGATTCGTGCTGACCAATAGCCACGTTGTCCATGATGCTAAATCGATCGAAGTGACTCTGCACGATGCACGAACCTTTAGCGCAACGTTAATCGGGGATGATCCTGACACGGATCTCGCTGTCATTCGCATTGATGCGACGCAGCTTGCTTTCCTTCCATTCGCTGATTCCAAAAAGCTGCGTGTGGGTCAGATTGCCATCGCCATAGGCAGTCCCTACGGTTTTCAGCAAACTGTCACGGCAGGGGTCGTCAGCGCTCTGGGTCGATCCATGAGAGCGCAATCCGGTCGGCTGATGGACGATATCATCCAGACGGATGCAGCGTTGAATCCCGGAAATTCCGGAGGACCGCTCGTGAACTCGTCGGGGAAAGTCATCGGCGTGAACACAGCCGTTATCCTGCCCGCGCAAGGACTTTGTTTCGCCATCGCGGCCAACACCGCACAACTAGTCGCAGCGTGGTTGATCCGGGACGGCAAAATCCGAAGAAGCTATCTTGGACTGGCCGGCCAGAATACGACTATTCATCCCAGACTGGTGCGACACCACAAGCTTTCCAAAACCCAGGGGGTCCTGGTAACCGGGATTGAACAGGACGGGCCGGCTAGAAAAAGCGGCTTGGCAGAGGGA
>JAFAKL010000321.1 GCA_019235445.1 Verrucomicrobiota bacterium
GGCTGCATCCCGCCTGAGCTCGAAGGTCGAGTCCCTAATTTTTATATGGATGGCAATGATGCGTGGTTAATTGAGGCGCGCACCAGCGAGGAGGAACTAGCCGCGGCCGGTAAGTTAGCAGCTTAGTGGGCGGGTCACACTTGTCAGGCTCGGCCGAAGTCCTGCCGAAACGCACCGGCCGCCGAAATGCCGGGTTACGACCAGCGGAGTGGCATGAGATGCAGGGCATGAAATTTATGGAAGAGGATTTCATCGAAGCATCTGTTTCGCGATGCTATTCTACGTCAGGCTTTCTACTAACCTGGTCACGACCGGCGCCCAGTCGCCGGTTTGAGATTGCCGGAAAAGGCGCATCGTTGGATACCACGGGCTATCGTCTCGATTTCGTAACCAGCGCCAATCTGCGTTCGCTGGCAAAAGCAAATACACTTTCTTCCCAAGAGCGCCGGCGAGATGCGCCACCATGGTGTCTACCGAAACAACGAGATCGAGTGATTTGATCCGTGCGGCCGTACTGTAAACATCCATTGAACAGTCGGTCGGATTTCGAAACCGGAAAGGTGCTCCAAAGATTTCCTGCAGGGCGCCCCCCCTCTGAAGTTGAAAAAAGCTTGCCTTTGATAACACGCTGAGCGGCTCCAAATCGAATAAGTGCATCGAGCGCCGGGGATCGTAAGGGCCGCCGCACCAGCAAAGACCAATCGCCAGCTCTGATTTCTCCGCTTGCTCTGGAGGCCCCGGAAGGTCGAGATAGGGTGTGGTGCAAGGAATAGTATCCAGAGTAGTGCGGAAAACATAAGGGAGTTCGGTCGTTTCTATCTCCACGTAACGCTTTTCCTCCAGTTCACCCTGATCGAGTTCGACAAGCCGATCAATGCCCTGGACGGTCCGAAAGAGAGGAAGAAGAGCAGTGGGCGCTTCTACCGTCAGGCTGCTCGCTCTCGAGCCAACAAAAGGGGCATAGCGAATAAAATGAATGGCGTCGCCCAGACCGCGCCAGCAGCGGATCAGCACATCGCGATGATCGATCGGCGACCCGTCCCAAAGCGGACAACACCAGCGCTCCCTGCCCGAATAGTCGATTCGCGCCGACCGGAGCAGGTCACTTACGGCCCAGGCAGACGCAAAATCGCCAGCCGACGCCGCCTCTACCCACTGTCGGGCGAGCTCAACCTCGTTTTGAGAAGTAATCTCCGGTCTCTCTTCGAAGTCGTCTGGGAAGTTTGCGCTGCCATCGTTCGAAGGATGCATAATGCTTTGCCGGTCTGAGAATGTTCTTTAGTGTGAGCAACATCCCGAATGGAAGAAAAGATTGGAACCGATCGAGTATTTTTGCTCTCTCCGGCAAATGTTGCGGGAAAGCGAGCGAAAATATTGCTCAATCCAAAGGCGAATTTTGATCTCGCGCAGCGGTTGCGGACGGGCGCTGGAGTGCCGCTCGGAGAGGCGTTCGCTTTCATGAGTGGCCTTTACTTTCGCGGAAAACTGGCCTACGCGCGAGCCTTCGCGATAGCACCGGAGGGCTGCGCCGGCGTGCTGATCATTACCAGTAACAGCGGCCTCGTCTCTGCGGACACGCTCGTTACACCAGCAGACTTGCAGGCCTATTGCGAAGTGCCAATAGACACCAGGGAGACCCGTTACACCCAGCCCTTGGTTCGGGACGCGTCAGCGTTGGCGGCCTTATGCGCAAATGACTGCTCCGTTGTTCTACTTGGGAGCGTGGCCTCGGGGAAGTATATCGATCATTTACTGCCGATCTTTGACACGAGATTGCATTTCCCGAAGGAATTCGTTGGTCGCGGGGATCTGAGTCGCGGCGGATTGATGCTACGCTGCGTAACCGCGAACCGTTTACTGACCCATATTCCCGTGGCCGGGACGTTACTGCGAGGTAGCCGCCAACCGAAGTTGCTGCCGTTTAATGCAACAAACACGAAACCATTTCAGTAGTTATCCGCGAACTAGGGCAAGCAACCAAGCAGTTAGATTTTAAAGTTATGGGATCGACTACGCATTCGATAGAAGTGAACGCTCCAATCCGGGCCGTTTATAATCAGTGGACGCAATTTGAGGACTTTCCCCGCTTTATGGACGGCGTGGAGGAAGTCAGGCAAGAGCGTCCCAATAGACTTTTTTGGAGGGCCACAATCGGCGGGAAAGACAAACAATGGGAGGCGGAAATTGTGGAACAGGTTCCTGATCAGAGGATCGCTTGGGTGAGCACGGACGGAACCCCAAATGCGGGAGAGGTCAATTTCGAGTCTCTGGATGTGGAGCGAACGTTGATCACTCTGACCATGCAGTATGAGCCGGAAGGCCTTTTGGAAAAGGCTGGGGATTTACTCGGCATACCTTCGAGCCACGTACAAGGGAATCTGCAACGGTTTCGAGAATTTATCGAACAGATGGGCAGCGAGACGGGTGGGTGGAGAGGTCGAATCGGAGGAGAAACTTCAGATTCAGCTCCGGATGCTGTCAGACAAGAAGAGAAAGGGGGGAGTCTCTACGGCACTCACGCGGGAACGGGTGCAGTAGCCCCGCGGGAAACTGGCCTGCCCAAGACAATTCATTCCGAGGAGACCGAGCGTGGAACGGGCAGCGAGACGGGCGGGTGGAGTGGTCGAATTGGAGGAGAAACTTTAGAATCAGCTCCGGACGTGGTCAGACAAGAAGAGCAAGGGGAGAGTCTCTACGGCGCTCACGCGGGCACGGGTGCAGTAGCCCCGCGGGAAACTGGCCTGCCAGAGACAATTGATACCGAGAAGAACGAGCGTGGAACCCACCTTGTGACTGCGGAACGAGAAGATCTCGCTCCGGGCACGGAGCATTCCTCTAGAACTGGAGACGGCCAGGCAGATGAACCTTCACCTCTGGATACTGAACGGGTGGCCGCTGAAGAGGTTCCCCAGTTCTATCGCAACACCACGGCACCCACCCGCGAGCAAATCGCACGCCGGGCGTACGAAATCCATCTCACCCGCGGCGGCTCTCCAGGCGATCCGGAGCAGGATTGGTTGCAGGCGGAGAAGGAACTCTCCGAAAATGTGGACAGTCGGTAAACTGAGACGGCGAGAATTTGCTTAACTCCGGTCTGAAATCCAAGTCAGCGGACCGCTACCTCCGAAGCGGCCCGTTTACCGTGCCAAACAGGAGGGTCCCGCGAGCCTCTCCTCTTGGGTTAATACAGCCAGAATGTTAAACAACTGGTCGACCCTCCTTGCACAAGTGTGCATCTCGCCAATCCTCTGCAGCCCATTGCGGGCGATGTCGTGAGCTAATTCTGGCCTGGTCAGAAGCAAATGGAGGTTGTGTTCCATCTCTTTTCCGTTGGTGGCAAAAAGCAG
>JAFAKL010000509.1 GCA_019235445.1 Verrucomicrobiota bacterium
GGAGGGACGATCGATGTGCTCACTCGTCTTAGAGATATTTTTCGATGAAAGGAGAATGACACATTTGGAGCAAACGTTGATCAACCGTCCCTCCGGGACCAGACGCGTCTTTACTCTTTTTTCCAGGCACTTCGTGCCAGGCTACCCTCGTTTTGATCCCTCCGGGATAAATGCGTAACGGCACCTGCGCGGCCGCCTTTGAAGAGTTCCAGGGCGTCGTGCTTATGTCTGCTAAGCCGCCGGAACCAGACGAAATCGGATAGTGGTACGATGCGCATTGCGAAGAGCTTCTCGCATTTCTTCCTGGTCCGTGAACCTCTGCCTCAGCACTCGCCCCTCGCAGAAAGTCGTAAGTGATTTCACCGCGAATGGCCATGGATCGACCTCCCAGAGCGGCTCGGCTGTGCTTCGCTGGCGCAGCCGCAGGTCGACACGTTCGCCATTGAGAAGCAGGACTTCCGGAAGCTTGAATTCTCTGGATCGTCCCCGACAAAGCTCCAGCGAAAAAAGGTCCCACGCAGCCATCAGGTCACGGTGGTAAGCGAGGTTGTCCGGCGCAATTGCCGGCGCAAAGAGAGAATCCAGACTCAGTGTTTCGCGAGCCCTTTTCTGGTACTCCCTCTGTTCCCCAAGGAACCGGGAGACCTCAGAGCAGTCAGAATCATTTTGCCTTCGATGGAACCTCTCGCAGAGTCCGCAGAAGTGCAGCGAGACGATGAGCGAGGCATAAGAGCAAATTGGTCTGAGCCGGTAGATCCCGGTCCGCCAGATACCCAGATGCACTGATTCAGCGAGTTCGTCAAAAGTGTATGGCAAGCCGGTATCCACGTTGAGCGTTGGCTGGTTTTCCCAATCAAGGAAACCTATGTCATGTTGTTCTGCGGCGTAACAGATCGGCTCGAGAGGTCCGAAGGCTCCAAACAACTCATTACCCCACACTCGTGCCAGCTGGCCCGAGACCCAGGAGTGCGACGTTTGGCTGATCGTGATCGTTCGATCGTGGGGCTGATCGGGCGGGATGATCATTCGCCAAAATTAGTTCGAAAAGGGGGAGTGATCCATCCCAACAATCATTCAGCGGAATAAATCGGCCTCCGAGTGGTTCTTCAATGCTATGAAGTGTTTGTGGGCTGTCGTCCTGTTCACGCTGCTTTCCGCACGTGCGGAGACAACGCTCCGAAGCGGACCGCAACGAGTTTCATTGCTCGAGGTTTATACTTCGGAAGGATGCAGCAGCTGCCCTCCTGCCGAGTCGTGGCTGGGCGGCCTTAAAGGGGACAGCCGGCTTTGGAAAGAGATTGTCCCCGTAGCTTTTCACGTGGATTACTGGGATGATCTTGGGTGGAAAGACCGATTCGCGAAGCAAGAGTACTCTTCGCGGCAGCGCGCATATTCCATAGCTTGGGGGACCTCTTCGGTTTACACGCCGGGATTTGTTCTCGACGGGCAAGAATGGAAAGGATGGTTTGATGGCAGCACTTTGCCAGGTCCGACCGATCGACCAGCGGGGAAGCTGGAGGTGAAAGTTGAGAGCCGAGTAGCCAAAATAACCTTCTCAGAGCCCGGCGCAAAAGAATTGGAAGCGCATCTCGTACCGATGGCCATGGATGTGAATTCTGATGTTCATGGCGGAGAGAATCGCGGGAGGAGGCTGGTGCATAGCTTTATCGCTTTGGATCTTGTTTCCGGAAAATTGGCCGACAAAAATGGAGAGCTAACTGTTGAACTCCCATTTGACTACGCCGCGGCCAAGGCTGTCGCGGTATGGGTAACCCAGAAAGGGTCGGTAGAACCGG
Organism: Verrucomicrobiota bacterium; assembly: GCA_019235445.1. Lineage (GTDB taxonomy): Bacteria > Verrucomicrobiota > Verrucomicrobiia > Chthoniobacterales > JAFAMB01 > JAFAMB01. The sequence continues at coordinate 1,797 of JAFAKL010000509.1, forward strand.
TGCAAGCGGCGGGGGGATATCTTAAATAGGATATCCAGTTAACCTGTCCCCATCAGCAACTCTGCAGAAAGTCCACAGAGTTGCCGCAAGAGGTGAAAGGAAATTTGCAGAGTCGATTCTGGAGGGTCTTACGCTGAGATTAAATGCGGCTGGCGATCAGTTTTTCCAGCTTCACAATGTCGGCCGAGAACTTGCGAATTCCTTCTGCCGTCTTGTCGACCGCCATCGGATCCTCGTTGAATTCGAGGCGAAAACTTTTTTCGTCGAGAGTAATTTTCTCTGCATCGGAACTTTTCGCCGTTTCCGGAGAGAGTTTCCGCGCGATTGGATCTGAAGACTTGCTGAGTTCCTCGAGCAAGTTTGGGCTGATAGTGAGAAGGTCACATCCCGCCAGATGAATGATTTGACCAGTGTTGCGGAAGCTTGCACCCATCACTTCGGTCTCGTAGCCGAACTTCTTGTAATAATTGTAAATGCGCGTGACCGACTGGACTCCTGGATCATCAGCACCCTTGTAATCTTTTCCGGTGTTAGCCTTGTACCAGTCGTAAATGCGACCAACAAAAGGTGATATTAGTCTCACCCCGGCTTCCGCACATGCGACAGCTTGAGGAAAAGAGAAAAGTAACGTCAGGTTGCAATTAATCGATTCTTTGCGGAGTTGCTCCGCTGCCTTAATGCCTTCCCAAGTAGAGGCAATTTTAATCAAGACGCGCTCTCGCCCGATACCTTTCTTTTCGTACAACTCAACGAGTTGGCGCCCCTTGTTGATTGAACCCTCCAGGTCAAAGGAGAGGCGGGCGTCCGTCTCCGTCGATACCCGGCCAGGCACGATCTTGAGAATCTCCGTACCAAACAGAACCAATAAATGATCGATGATCGTCCCGATCTTTGCGGAGGCTTTCAGCGGAGAATCCTTCAATTCTGCGATCGCCTGCTCCAAGAGATGGCTGTATTCCGGTTTTTGAGTCGCGGCAAAAATCAGGCTCGGATTTGTGGTCGCGTCGTACGGCTGATACGCCCGCATGCTTTCGAAATCACCGGTATCGGCGACAACCTTGGTGAATTTTTTGAGCTGGTCGAGCTGAGAAACTTTTTCGAGAGTAGCTGTGCTCATATACTAAGAGCCAACGCCTTTTATGGTGGCAGATCAACTACTTTTTCTAAGTGGGACGAAGTATTCCGTTCGGATGCAAAGGAGGAACTCCAGAAGGCTTCGATCGCGAGTTCATAGATTCGTTTCAAAGGTTGCTGACCGCGTTGGGCCGCCGCTTTGCAAGACTCAAACTCAGGCGCAACCTGGAGAATTGTGCCCTCATGACGGCCGATCTTGACTCGGATTTGGCCTGCTGATGTCCGGACTTCGACCGTTTCCCGGTCCAGAGTTTTCCGATGTAGTTCCCGGAAACGAATTCCAAACGTTGAGGTTTCGGCAAAGATTATCTCCTGCAGTTTTTGGACTGCTGCAGGCAAGCAGAGCACCGAAAGCATCGTCGCCGGCCGGTTTTTTTTCATCTGGATTGGCGTAAAGAAGACGTCGAGAGCTCCTTCCTGCAAGAGGCGGCCTTGTGCGGCGGCCAGAATTTCAGGCGAAAGATCGTCAATATTGGTTTGGAGTTCTACGACCAGTTGGCTGGATTGCGGCTCTTCCAACGTACCAACGACCGCGCGCAAGACATTTGGCCGAGCAGCCAAATCTCGGGTTCCCAATCCGTATCCGATCATTTCCGGGCGCATCTCGGGAAAAACTCCCACCGCGTGATTGAACTCGGCCACGATTGCGGCTCCGGTGGGCGTGATTAGTTCGAAAGGGACATTCGTCTGACGGATTGGAATACCTTGCAGGATTTCAAGAGTCGCAGGCCCGGGCAACGGATACTCACCATGCGAAGAACGGAAAGTACCCTGACCGTCGACCAGATGTGAAAAATAGATCCGCTCGACCTTGAGCGCTTCGATGCCGACGCAAGTGAGCACGACATCCACGATCGAGTCGAGTGCGCCGACCTCGTGAAACTGCACTTCCTCTATAGCGACTCCATGTATTTTTGATTCTGCCCGGCCGATTCTGCGGAAGATTGAGCACGCATGCTCTTTGACAAAGCCGGACAGGTCGCTGAACTCGATCAAATCGCGAATCGCGGAAAGGTTTGGAGACGGGGGATGCCTGTGGCCATGGGGATGGCTGGTTGGATGCTCAAGGTGGATGGCGTCATGATTGTGATCCTCGTGCCCCTGCAGGTTGCCGTCCTCTGTGCTGCCCGCTGCCGAGTGAACCATCTCGCGAGCCTGGTGATCAGGATTCTGCGCTGCATCGTGAAACGCTCCCGAGTGAACGTCGAACTTTACGCCGGAGATGCCTCCGCGAATTCTGCGCTCAAAATGCAGGTGGCAATCACCCAGATCCAATTTCGAGAGTTCCCATTCCAGTATGGAGGGGCTGATTCCAAGGTCGGCCAACGCCCCTACCGCCATGTCACCACTGATTCCCGAAAAGCAGTCCAGATAAAGAATACGCATCGCGGTTTTACCTACGATGAAAACCAACGGGTACACAAGCGCAGTGTTTCAGCGCACGCGCCATCATTGCCGGGGCAACGCCCAATGATCAAAGGTGTTCGGAGAAGATTCAGCCTTCTTGGCCATCTCTTCCCGGCAAGCTTCGCCGGCACGTTGTGGAAAGTGAGCCCGCAATCGGGGCTCACAGGCTGCAAGGAAATGCACTATGCGATGATTCGCGCGTCGCTGCGTGCGTTTTGCATGTTTTGTCGGCAAGCTTGCTCCATTAATTTTTGCAGAAAAGTTTTTTTTTGCGGGAGAGTTCAACGTTTTCCAAAGGGCAGGCTTGAAGATTGCTAACTTGCATACTTTTCCCACTCCCAGCTCATGAACGGAGATGTATGCGCGTATTGATCATTGATGACGAACGCTCCATTCGCACATCGACTGCGATGGCGATTCAGGCTGCCGGTCACCAGGCAGAGACCGCTGATAGCGGACAGATTGCGATCTTGAAGCTTCAGGATGACACGTACGACCTGGCGTTTCTCGATTTGCGGCTGGGTGACGAGGACGGGCTTGAGGTTCTGGAGCAGATCAAACGCCAACATTCCAAACTGCCGGTGGTAGTATTTACGGCTTACGCGTCTGTCGCATCTGCAGTGGCGGCGATGCAGCGCGGAGCTTTCGATTATCTGGAGAAGCCGTTCACACCCGAACATTTGCGGCAGATCATCAGTCGGGTGGAAAAGCAGCGCAAGCTGGAGTCGAAAATCGACGATCTAGAACAGCAGATTAACCTGCAAAGCCCGACGATCAAGCTGCAGCCATCTGATGCCCGGATGGCCGCCGCTCTGGATATCCTTTACCGCGCGGCGCCGACCCAGGCCGCGATTTTATTGCTGGGAGAAAATGGCACTGGCAAAAGCGTTCTGGCCCGTGAGGTTCACCGGCGAAGCAATTATAAGGAAGGCCCATTCGTCACGGTGAGCTGTCCGAGTTTATCGCGTGAGCTTCTGGAGAGTGAATTGTTTGGGCATATGAAAGGCGCTTTCACGGGTGCGGTACGCGATACCTGGGGCAAAGTGGCTGCAGCCGAGTCTGGAACACTGTTTCTGGATGAGATTGGCGAGTTGCCAATGGAAATTCAGCCGAAGCTCCTACGGCTGTTACAGGAGCGCCAATACGAGCGGCTGGGAGAAAATAAGATTCGAAACGCCAACACCAGGATTATCGCGGCGACGAATAAAGACCTCAAGGAGTGCGTTCGTAAAGGTACTTTTCGAGAGGACCTGTATTACCGGCTGGACGTTATCTCGATTACGATCCCGTCCCTGCGCGAAAGGCTGAACGACCTCGAGAATCTGGCGAGGGAGTTTTTACAATTCTTTGCCGGTCAATTGGGACGCACAAAACTGAAGTTCTCTGAATCCGCGATCCAGAGGCTTCGGATGCACCCCTGGCGAGGGAACATTCGCGAGCTCAGGAACACGATTGAGCGAGCGGCGATTCTCGCGCAAACGGACGAGATCGGGGAAGAATATCTTCCGAATGAGTCGTCGGATGGTCAAATGACCGAGGTTACGGTGGGATCCGATGTCACTTTGGAGCAACTTGAGGAAGTGCATATTCGCAGCATCCTGCAAAAGGCGCCCAGTCTGGATGCGGCAGCTAAAATCCTGGGGATTGATCCAGCCACTCTTTACCGAAAACGAAAACGATTAAAGCTTTGAGCGATGCTGCGTCTAAAGCTCACGCTCGGCCTTCTGGCTACTCTGATCATCCTCTTTTTGGTCGGGATCTATGGAGTATGGCTCTTCAACGATCTCGGGCGTGCGGTGGACAAGGTTCTGCGTGACAACTACGACAGCATCAAGGTCTGCCACTACATGCGAACGGCGACCGCGCGCGTCAACACCTATTATTCTCGAGGAGAACGACCTTATCCTCCCCTCGATCAACCCGGAACGCTGAATCAAGTGGAGGAGCAATTTCGCGCGCGGTTGCCGACCCTGGAAATGAACGCGAAAACGCAAGAGGAACGAAACCTCGTGACGCAACTCGGAGCCACCTGCGCGGAGTATATTCATGTTTATCGGGAGATCTTCGAGTACTTCAAAGAGGGAGGGCTCACCGATCGGCGGATTGCTGCCGTCAGACCGCAGATTCCTAATCTGACGTTAACCATCACAAACGTGAGCGAGAAAATTCTCGAGCATAACGAACAACAGATGTTCATGGCAAACCGTGCGGCCGAGCAAAAATCCAGAGACTCGATTCGCTTGTTAGTTATCGCGATGATCAGCGCGGTGATTGTCTTCGTCCTGACCTATGGAAGGCTTGGTCATTCTATTATTACTCCCATCCAGAACTTGACGAGGTCCATCCGAGAACTGCGGTCTCGCGATTTCGCGCAGTCCCTGCCGGTAGAAACCGATGATGAACTCGGGGCGCTGACCAGGGAGTTCAACACCATGGCGGAAGAACTGAGAAATTTCTATCGAGAAACCGACCGCAAATTCATTGAACTAAACCAAGTCATCCGCGCGATGATGACGACGCTGCCGTACCCTCTCTTCATTTTGGGCGAACACGACGAAGTCAGCCGGATGAACCCGGCCGCGGAGCGATTAGCCAACTCTTTGCGTACTAATGGTGCAATGCCCAACCAGGTTCGGAAACATTTGGCGGCAGCTTCTGTCACAGAACCTGAGTATCGGTTGGATGATCTTAAGCAGGCGCTCCTTTTCCGGATTGACGAGCAAGAGGCTTTCTTTCTTCCAAGAATTTTCCCCATCGTTCTAGAGGACGGGACCGTGTTTGGCCGGGCGCTCATGCTGGTCGACGTCACGAAATTTCGCTGGTTAGACGAGATGAAATCCGACCTGTTGTCGACTCTCAGTCACGAAATACGCACGCCACTGACGGCGATCAGGCTGGTCCTTCATCTCCTCCTGGAAAAGAGCGTTGGAGGATTAAGTGCGGCTCAGGAGGAACTTGTCACTACGGCCCGGAATGACTGTGAGAGGTTGTTGAAGACACTAAACAGCATCCTGGACCTTGCGCGGATGGAAAGCGGAAAATCGCAGCTGAATCTGCAACCGATTCCGGCTGCACGTGTGATCGAAGAGAGTTATCAAAATTTTCATGATCAGGCGGCAGCTTTATCGCACCCACTCAGGGTGGATGTTCCGGAAACGCTTCCTTCGGTGTATGCAGATCCGGAACGGATACCGCTCGTCTTTTCCAATTTTCTGTCCAACGCGCTCAAATACAGTGACCGCGATTCGGAAATTGTGTTGCAAGCGCGGAATCTTCGTTCTGAATTTGTTCGCTTTAGTGTGATCAACTCTGGGCCGGGGCTGAGTGAAGAGGAGCAAGCCCGAGTTTTTGATAAATTCTACCGAGCCCCTGGTCACAAGGGCGATGGGGCAGGATTAGGTCTCTCCATCGCGCGTCAAGTAGTTCAAGCCCACGATGGACGAATCGGCGTAATCAGTGAGTCGGAGAAAAAGACGGAATTTTATTGCGATCTTCCGGTGGCACGAGAGTAGGGGAAACACGGGTCGGCGTTTTGGCGGATCGGAGGAGACTCCTGCAACTTCCGGACTCCTGATCTTGCTTTTCCACCGGCTCGCGTAGAGATGTGTCGCTCGAATGCGACAGCCACGTTTGTATCTTCTATTGTTGGTCTACATGGCGATGCCATGTGTTGTTTGCCAGGCAAGTGCGGGCGACTTAACGACCGCGGTTCTCCGGGCTGCTTCCAGGTATTCTGCGGAACGGCGAGGCTTTTCGTTCCTCGTCATGCAGGATGGTCGAGTCATCCACGAAGACTACACAAACGGAGACTCAGCTGATCGCGTTGCCTCGATTTTCAGCGGAACCAAGGGATTCTGGTGTGTCGCCGCCGCTGCCGCCGTCCAGGACGGAATTCTCGATTTCGACGAACCGGTGCGCAATACCATCACGGAATGGCGATCGGACCCGAACAAAGCGGATATCCGGATCAGGGATCTGCTGAATTTCACAGCCGGGATCGAGCCAGCCTTTTCATTGCATGGAAGAAGTATCGGCGACCGGAACCAGTACAGTCTAAGGCTGCCTGCAGTGCGGCCCCGAGGCGCATCATTCATCTACGGGCCGAGTCAACTTCAGATATATAGTGAAGTGCTTCGACGCAAGCTTCTCTCCCGAGATTTGACTCCGGAACGATATCTTTACCAGCGGTTGCTGCGCCCGCTTGGGATCAGGGGTGTCGACTTTCGCGAGGATCGGAAGGGAAATCCCCTTCTGGCTAGTGGATTTCGACTGACGGCACGTGAATGGGCGCGATTGGGCGAATTGATTTTAGCTCGAGGCAAGTACAACGGACACCTGATCGTCCGCTGGGATCTGCTCGCTGAATGTTTTCGCGGAACACATATCAACCCGATGTTCGGGATGGGATTCTGGTTGAACCGGATAGGGCCCGAATCTCATGAGATCGATGTCGAAAAGATGCTCGATCTCCCATGGCAATGGCAGAACTGGCGGGACGGATGTTTATGCCGGGAAGCGCCAGGAGATATGATTGCGGCGATCGGCTCCGGATACCAGCGCATGTTTATTGTGCCCTCCATGAACCTGGTGATTGTTCGCCAGGGACGGAATGACAGCCGCTTTTCCGACACCCATTTCTTGCGTCTTATCTTTGGGGCATAAGACTTTATTGAGATTAGGTGGGGTTATTTCCGGATTGCCAAAAACAACGTCGACGCCCGGTTGTTCCACCTGTAGCCGAAACCAAAAGTAAGCGGCTTTGGAGAGCTTGCTGCATAGTACTGGCGCAGGTCGGGCTGATCGAATTTTTTGAACAGGGCAATCGGTCCAGTGTAGGTCCCGAAAAATCTCAGCGTCCAGTGATCGGGCGGAAAGAAATGGACCGGGATTCCGGAGTCGTCCTCTAGAATCGCCGGGCTGTTCTGAAGCAGAAAGTTCCGCACCGTCTCGAATCCTCCTTCGTGCAGGAGATAGGAAGCTGCCTTGAGCATGCTGTTTGACGGCCCGAGTCCCTCACAAAAGCGGAGAAGCCCGGGGTTTCGCTTCAGCGCTTCATCCGAAAGGTCGCAAGTGAAATAATAGAGCAGCTTATCTGGTCCGGTAGCGGCGTCGGTGAAGGTGATTTTTGCACCGCGCGTTGCTCCTTGAAACCCCCCGACAACGGCCCCGGATTTATCCAGGGAGAGGTACTCGACCCCTTTGATTTCTTTGCCGGTTCGCGCCATAAAGACAAAGATGGCCGGAAGCACCCCTTTCAACTCGGATCGTTGAAAGTCTTCCCTCATATCTTTGGTTTTGAAGAAGCTAAAACTCAGAATGGTATTGAGGGAGGTCTCAATATTCTGGAGCGTGCCGGATAAGGTCGCTGAAGGAACCGTGGCCAGGTCGGGCAAGGGGATAACAGGCTCGAGGCCCTGCAGGACGAAAGTCGAGCAAGTGGAGAACATGGCGTCGGCGTACAGAAAGTCAGGCCCGCTGAACAGGTAGACGCAAGTGTGGCTCTGCTGAGTGACCGGCGCGATAACTTCGGCGCTAAACATCCGAGCATTGTCGAGTTGGCGCTGTTCGAGCTGGGAGAATGCTTGATTCATCGCTCGTGCGTGAGCCTGCCAAGTGGGATCTTGCGTCAGAACAGCGAGTGGGGATCCAGGGGAGACTGGCATGCCGGCCAGGTATCGGGCGGCGTTGTTGGCGGGAGAACCGGCAACCGGACCTTGCGGTGTTTGTCCCGGCTGAACGGTCGTCGTTTGGCCGGGGGGCGACATCCGAGTTCCAGGTTGCAGCTCTTGAACAGGGCTCGTTTGCGGCGTCGGGACCGGTGGAGGATCTTCTCCGTACAAGGCGTAAGTCGCCAGTAAGAACACGAGGGAGGTGGCCTTTATGGGAAGGACTTGGTGCGTCATGCTTTTTGTCATCGATCTATTTTAACCGCACAGAATGAAACTTTGGCCCCGACTCTCTCGCGAAAAAATACATAATCAAACCGGCTATCATGGTGATTAATCCAAGGAGCGATTCCGTTGGTTTCTCCCGGATGACGTAGAGCATCATGTGCAACGTGATCGCGAGAAAGACGATCGGTGTGACCGGGTAGCCCCAGACCTTGTAGGGTCGCTCCATTTGCGGCGCCCGGATCCGCAGCACAATCAAGCCCAGGACGGTCAGAAAGGAGGAAAGCAGAAGACTGAACTGCGTATAAATCAGTACAGTTTGAAATGTTCCGGTCGCGACGAGAAACGTCACGATGATGACTTGGAGAATGGTTGCGGCGTACGGTGTTCCTTTTTTGGAGCTTTTACCCAAGAGACGCAGTTTCGGCAAGTCTTCGGACATCCGCCTCGTTATGCGGGGGCCGATCCAAGCCATCGCGCTGATGGTTGCAATGAGCCCAAGACTGATCAGTCCGCTGACAATCTTTCCACCGATTGGGCCGAAGATCGCCTGCCCGGCCAAAAGCCCAACCTCGAGTTTGCCGGATAAAACCGGTTTGGGCGTGGTGCGAAGAAATACGTAGTTTAAAGCCAGGTACAGCACAGTCACTGCAACCGTTCCGATCAGGAGAGCCCAAGGAACATTCTTTGCGGGTTCTCTTACTTCTTCCGTAACATAGGCTGCAGCGTTCCAGCCCGAATAGGCGTACATGACATAGACCAGGCTGACGGCGAAGGGACCGGAGACAAGTATTTCTAAGGCCTCGGGTCCGGGATGCAGATTGAGGCGCTGCGGATTTGCCACTAACAATCCAGCAACGATCAGGACCAGGATGAGCGCAAGTTTCAAAAATGTTGAGCCATTCTGGAACGTCTCTTCAACGCGAAGCCCGAACAAGTGAACGGCGGTAATCATCCAGATAATGAGCAAGGAGAGGAAGACCGGTGAAATCCCGGGTGCGAAGACCTTGACATATTCACCAAACGCGATTCCGGCCAGGGCGATGGGCGCAGGAAATCCTACCACCACCGAAATCCATCCGGAGAGAAAACCGACGGATGGGTGATAGATTTTCGAAAGATAATGATATTCGCCGCCAGATCGCGGAAGCGCGGTCGCCAACTCCGCGTAACTGAGCGCCCCACAGAGCGCGGCTACTCCGCCGACCATCCAGAGGGCGATGAGCGCGAAGTCGGAACTGATCCCTGCGACCTGGAATCCCAGACTGGTGAAGACGCCAGTTCCGATCATGTTGGCCACCACCAGATTTGTGGCGGTAATTACGGAAATTTTCTTTTGGCTCATTGAAGGTTGCCGCGGAAGCCCCTAGTTAGTCGAGAAGGCGGCAATTTGTCCACGGAAATTGATTACAACGCTTCCGCCAACTGGCTCTGGAGCCGCAAGATATCATGCAAGGTAACAATCCCGATTGGCGTCTCGTCAACTGGCGATAACACCACTAAAAGACTTACTGATTTATTGATCATCTTGGTCACGGAGTCACGGATGGTCGCATCCGGGTTCACTGTTTCCGCTGGTCTTTTGGCCTGCTCAATGTTCTGGCCCTCCAGGACTGCGTTTCGGTCCAACATGCCGACCAATCGTCCATCGATGACCAACGGGAACTGCTGGTAAGGATACGCCGCGCATAGTTGTTCTAATTCCTGCCCATTGGTGCTGCATGCGAAGACAGGAGAAAAGTTCGCCAGTGTCGAAATGGGCCGGTGATGGAGCGTGGCCAGCGACCGAGGAGGGATATGGCGGTCGAGTTCGATGCCGTCTCTCTCGATTACATCGCTATAAAAATTCGAGGGGCAAAACAGGCGGCTAACCGCCTGACTTGCGATTGCGCCAATCATCAGGAGCGGGACAAAAGCGAATTGATGTGTCATCTCAAAAACGATCAGGATCGATGTGATGGGTGCACGAACGACGGCCCCTAGACAAGCACTCATTCCGGCCACTGCCAAGGCAAGTTGATCGCTCGGCGAAAGATGCGCAATGGGGGTGCAAACAGTGCTGATTAGCAATCCTGCCGCGGCACCAAAAAAAAGCGTCGGGGAAAATATGCCCCCGGCGCCTCCCCACGCGTAAACCGCAGTCGTGGCGGCCAATTTTGCGACGAGCAGGATCAGAGCCTGCATGGCACTTACCTGGCCGCGAAGGATCGATTCGAGATCCTGATAGCCGAGACCGAATACGCCTAGGCGGGCGATCCAGAAAAATACGCTGATCCCCAGCGCCCAGTTTATCAAGGCGCCGATCACCGGTTTCAGATAGGGCGGGATTCGGCCGAGTTTTTTGATCCTGTCGCGCCAGATCAGTGTCCCTTTCTGAAAGGCCACTCCGGCCAGGGCGGCGAGCGCGGCGGTTGGAATTACCAGCAAGGTGAGAGTCCAAGAAAGTTGGGAAACGGGCGGAATGACAAACGCTGGGTCTCTTCCGATGAACACATGGGTGACAAACGTCGCGGTCACGGAAGCAACCAGGGTTTGCGCCAGGAAGATTGTATTATTCAAGTCCTCCACGATCTCTTCCATGACGAAGGTGATCGCCGACAGGGGGGTATTGAATGCTGCCGCCAATCCTGCTGCGGCTCCCGATAATAATGCCGCTCGACGCCCTTGTTTAGCGACCCCAAACATTCCGGCCATGTTCGATGCCAGGGCACCCGCAATGTGAACTGTCGGGCCCTCTCGGCCAAGGCTGCATCCGCCTCCGATGGTGATGATTCCGGCAAAAAACTTAGCGACTGCAACTTTGAACGGCAGGTAACCGAAATCCCGCCAGAATGCGACCTTCAATTGCGGGATGCCACTGCCGGCGGCCTCCCGGCTGACATAGGTGAGGATCAAGCCAGCCAGCAATGATGTAGTGGAGATAACGGCCAGACTGATCAAGACGAAATATTTACCGGTATTTTGGGAGGGCTGGGTCCAGAGAGACCATTCGAGAAGTTTGATGCCAAGCTGGAAGGCGACCGCCGCAGAACCTCCAATCAAGCCGTAAAGAAAAGGTCGCAAGTAAGGCTGGAGGTCGATGGGAATGGCTCGGAAGTAGTCTATGAAGTTTTTCATCTAGTGTCCTGTCCCCTAAATAAGAGGTATA
>JAFAKL010000006.1 GCA_019235445.1 Verrucomicrobiota bacterium
AGGTCATTGATTTGCCGGCGGAACTCCCCGGTTCGCGATGATCGGTCGCCAGGCGCGCCGTGGTTTTTGCCGGAATTCGGCCGAGCGAAAACAGCGGGGATCAAGCAGCCGTGAGGTGAGGAACAAATGGCACGAGATATTCGATACGTTGTTACCGCCCGGAGACACTGTTTACGCCGTAAAGAGCGATGCCTTTCAGCCCGGGGGCGCTTACTCAGCAAGCGATAATGATGGGATTCTGGGCAAAGTGGATTTGAGCACTGGGCTAGTGACTCCGGTTGTCACAGAGATGAAGTCTCCCCACGGCGCCTTGTTTGTCCCAGCCTTTTCCGAGCTAGTGTTTTCCTGTCGGGCGAAGTCAGCCCCCAGTGTACTGTCGCCGAAATAGCTCTGAAAGGCGAGCGGACCGGCGACCTTTCCAAGGCGGCCACATCTGAACTACTACGTTGTGACTCCCTTTTACCTCGGGGCATGGTTCAGAGTAAATCGACAGGGAGCAGAGGCGAAAATAAAGATGCCCTGTCGGAGCGTCCGCGGGCGAAGGGTTGACGTTTGGAATTCGACTGGCCTAAGATGTGTCAATGCGGTGATCGGTCCCAAACCGATCGCCATATACTCCCCGGCACGAAATACTTAAGTACATTAACACCCTCCCATGAATCCCATCGGAATACATTTCGGATATTGGACTCAGTCCTGGAGCTCGGACCCGATTCAATTTGTTCAACGAGCTCAGAAGTGTGGCTTCGAAGTTCTTGAGATCAACGCGCCAAAGATCACGCGCATGAGTGACAAGGAGCGAGAAGCGGTCAAGGCAGCCGCCGACAAGGCGGGCCTCAACCTTACCTACAGCATTGGTTTGACGGACGACCTGGACTTGGCATCGGATGATCCCGCAACCCGCAAACGGGGGGTAGAGTTTCTTCAAGACGTTAGCCGCGCCATGAGCTTCCTGGGAGGCAGCATCATGGCCGGCATAAACTACAGCTCCTGGCCGCGCAAATTGCGACCCAACGAAGACAAGCGAGTTCTTACCGACCGGGCGGTGAACGGGGTGCGCGAGGCAGTCAAAACCGCCGAAGATTGCGGGGTCATCTTTTGTGTCGAGGTGGTCAATCGCTTTGAGCACTTCATCATGAACACTGCCGCGGAAGGAATTTCTTTTGCCGAACGGGTCGAGAGCCCCAACTGCAAACTTCTCCTGGACACGTTCCACATGAATATCGAGGAAGACAGCTTCAGAGATTGCCTGATTGAGACAGGGGCGCGGCTTGGCCATTTCCACCTGGGCGAACCCAACCGGCGCCCTCCAGGACGCGGCCGCATGCCGTGGTCCGAGATCTTCGGAGCGCTGAGGGAAATTAATTATCAGGGCGCAGTGGTGATGGAACCATTCCTGATTCCCGGCGGGGAAGTGGGTCGGGATATTTCAGTCTGGCGTGATCTCCTCGGCACCGCCGACCTCGACGAAGAAGCCGCTCAATCGGTCCAGTTCGTTCGATCTCAACTCCAAAAGCAATAAGGCAGAAATCAGGATTCAGAATCCAGGATTCAGGAGTGGTTCTTAGGAGGAGGCGCGTTTCGCTGAAAGGGCTTGGCCACGAACCAGGTCGATTGAGGATAGGATAACGAGCTATCGGAAAAACTCGTGGTCCTGTTCGCCGAACGGCGATTCAGATTCGGCTCTGTCGAAAGAACGGTGAAAAGAGAACGCTAAGACCAATGGCAGCTAGCGCTACGCCAGCGGCACAGACGCCTCTCCACTGGTAATGCGCCCATGCCCAGGAGCCGAGGGCGGAACCGAGGGCACCACCAAAGAAATAGCAGACCATGTAGACTGCATTGATTCGACTTCGCAGCTCAGCGGGAAGAGCGTAGATGCGCGTTTGATTAGAGATTTGGCTGGCCTGTACCCCTGCGTCCATCAGAAACACGCCAATGACGAGCCATACCAGGGCGTAAGGAGCAAGCCCCATCACCATGAAGGAGACGACCACCAGCCCGAGCGCCATGCCATTGACAATTCTTGGTGAGAATCGATCCGAGAGTCGTCCCGCCAAAGGGGCGACCATCGCGCCGGCTACACCCACCAGTCCGAAAAATCCGGCAATCTGACTATCGAAATGTTCCGGCCGGCCGGCAAGGTAAAAAGCCAGGGTGGTCCAGAATACGCTGAACGATCCAAAACCCAAAGCTCCGATGAGCGCGTGACGTTGAACGACAGGCTCTCGCCTCAGAATGGGCCAAAGCGAACAGAGCAATCTGCGATACGGGACCCGTCGCTCTGGTTGCTGCGGCGGGAGCACCAGCACAGATAAAAGCGCGAGCACGAGCATACACCCTGCGGCCATGAAGTAGACCGCCTGCCATCCCGCCCTTGCACCGATGAATCCGCTGACAGAGCGCGAAAAAAGTATCCCGATCAGAAGACCGCTCATGACGGTTCCCACGGTTCTTCCCCTCGTTGACGGCTGCGCGATTCCAGCAGCGTAGGTTACGACCAACTGCGGAGTTACGCAGATCAGGCCAAGGAGATAGCTCAGGAAAATCAGAAACGGCAACGAGGTACATAAAGCCGTGCCGAGGAGCATAAGCGCTGTTCCGAGGATTGAACCAGCGATAAGGGTCCGCCGTTCGACACTGTCGCCCAAAGGCAGCAATACCAGTAAGCCGCTGCCATACCCAAGCTGTGTCGCGACCGAGATGATACTGGCCCATCCGGCATTGGACCGAAAATGAGTCGAAATCGCGTGAAGCAACGGTTGGCTGTAATAGAGATTAGCAGCAGTAGCGCCTGCCGCGAAGCCGAGAAAGGCTACCAGCAAGGAACGGTTGCTTAAAGCTGATCCTCCTGTGCGGAGATGGACCCTTTGTTTTTTCTGCAGTTTCTGAAGGCCCGGTTCAACCGCATTCACAATCCCAAAGCGATGCGTAGCCTGTCCCGGCCGATCCAGAAGTGCTGAGCGATCCGAAAAAGTTTATTCGTTTGGTCCACCGATCGCTCCAAAAATCGTCTATGTAGCAGGCGGCACAACGCGGAAATCAGGCATTTTTCGCGGTTATTCTCGGACAATCGAATTTTACCCCGGGTCCAGCGTTAGCATTTCCAGAAGCTCGCCGGCTCGCACCATCGGATGGATTGTCGTTGGCCGTCGGCTGTCTCGGTATGCCAGCGCGCCAACGTAACCAGGGGCCAACTCCAGGTGATGCAGTGTCCAGGCGCCAGCGCTTTCTCCCTCCTTGGTCATCTCGACGAATCGGGCAGGAGTTCCGGGGAGCAGTGTTACTTGGAAGCCATTGAGCGGGATCGCCAAGCCCCCGCCGATGGCTTTGACGTAGGCTTCTTTTCGCGTCCAGCAACGGAAAAAGGCCGGAACTCTGTCTTCCGGTTCCAAGGAGAGCAATTCCGCTGCTTCGCCCGCAGAAAAGAAGCGCGCCGAGATTGATTCCGCGTCGTCCAGCTCCCGAATCTGTTCTACGTCTACGCCCAGTTCGCAACCAGCGGTGAATGCAAAGACAGCCATCTGACCCGAATGCGAAGCGTTGAATTGAATGCGGGGCGGGCCTGCAAGCGCCGGTTTGCCCTTTGACCCGCAAACGAGCTCTATCTGGTTCGGTGAACGGCCGAGGTAATGTGCGAGTAAGATTCGCAGTGCGCCCCGAGAAAGAGTATAGGAACGTTTCAAATTCTCGAACGCGAACCGTTCGGCACGTTGGCGCTCGTCCAAGGTGAGCGTTGAGCGATAATAAGCATATACCGCATCGGAAGCATTCAACCAGATTCCCCAGAGCTGCACTTCACGCTGAGAAAGTCTGAGTAGTCCGGAATTGGCCGAACCTACTTCGTCCAAGAGTGTCTCCTCCAGGAAAGAAATATTATCTGGCACACGTTAATCAGTTCACAGCCGGGCTCACGCACCTCCATCTGGCGGCCCAATCGCGGTTTAGTTCCCAGAGCTGGCGAACGTCTGGCATATAGGAATCGGGACGAGTCCCATGCCGGAGTTTTGCCGAAGCTGGTCGTGGGCACCCTGCAATGTACGCGGGGGTCGTGTCCGCGACGACGGAATCTTGGCCTTTGCCCGAGAGCGGAGGGAAACGGAATCCGGTCCGTTTAATGCTTCGTTGGCGCTTGAGATTTTAACTGCTGCTCCGTCTGGACCAGCTCAGGGTACGTATATTCTCGCCAATCAATATTTGCGCTGTATTGCTGATTGAGCGCGGCGGCCAGTCGAATCCGGCTTTCAAAATCGCACAGTTCGACGTAACTATGCTTCCGGTAATCCAGGTCGACTCCGTACTCCTGCGCGATGGCATCCGCTTTATCCAAGCGGTTTTTGATGTCGAAAAGCTCGGAAATTGACAGGGACGGAGTGACAAGGTTTCCGTAGTCCTGATTGATCTCAGCGGCAAGCGATTGTCTAGCCGCCAAGTCGTATGGCGTCTGTGCGAAGCTGTTGGCGCTCGTTAACGCGCATCCGACAGAGATTGCGATGGTCAATGCGTTTTGTCTCGGAACAGTGCGAAGTGTCAACATGCAGTCTCCTGTGTTAACGGAATTTCAGCCTATTACTTTAGCACTGCTTTACCATTTGACAAAATCGCAACGCTAAATATTCAGCCGAATCACAGAAAAGGGCGTGCCAAGCCGCTTGCACTCCCGCAAACAAAATGAGCAGAAATCTTCTGAAATGGGCAACTCCTGTACTCCTGCGACTCCTGTTCCCTGTCTTCTAAGAAAGGCTCCCGGCCAGGCGTTTTTGGTGCTTGATTTGACCAGGACCGACTCTTAAGCTGCTCTGAAAGTACCCCCGTTCCAAAGGCAGTAGGAGGGGGACTGCACCGTTAGTTTTGGAGTTGGTCTATGCCTAAATATTTGGCAGTAGCTTCCTATACGTCAGAAGGAATCAAGGGACTGACGAAAGCTGGGGGAGCATCGCGGCGTGCTGTTGTTGACAAACTGCTGAAAAGCTTAGGCGGACATCTTGAGGCGTTTTATTTTGCCTTTGGGGAAAATGACGCCTATCTGATTCTTGATGTGCCGGACAACCTGACTGCTGCAGCGATCTCACTCGCTGTCGCCGGAGCGGGTGCGACAAGGATGAAAACCATTGAGCTTTTAACGCCTGAAGAGATCGATCGGGCCATGCAAAAGCATGTGGACTATACGCCGCCGGGCTAAAGCATGCGATTGCGCTTTCGAAGACGCCCAGGACTGTTCCAGGCTCAATATTCGCATCCACCGAGATCAGGGTGTGGATGCTGCGGATGTTTGCTGGCGCCAGTATTGATCTTATTGATTGTGTTGCTGCGTTCTGTTCAGTGGTTCGCGGGTAGGTTGTTATCTCGCCTCTAATGACTAGCCGAGCCTGCAACGGCGACAAAGCTTGTTTCCATCGCGAAATCTGCTTCGTTTGGCCGATCTTTATGGTCGATTCTGTGCGGCTTTTCGCGGTCTTCACCCTCATTGCAAGCGTTTCTCTCGGAGCACCCTCAGATCTTAAGCAATCCCCTGAGGCCGGAAGAGAAAAGCCCCCAACCGAGGAAGAAAAAGGGGCTCAGAGCGGATATCAGCCCCCTCCGCCGGTTGTGACAGAACATACTTTGACGTTGTCAGATGGCAAAATTCTCAATTACAAAGCCATCGCGGGTTATCTCCTTATTCGAGATACCAAGCCGGAGACCCAGCCGGAAAAGGACTCCGGCAGGGAATCGGCCAAAGAAAATGCGCAAGACCAACTCGATCCCTCGAGAGGGAAACCCAAAGCCCAAATCTTTTTCGTTGCCTACATATTGGATGGCGCCGAGGTGGCGACTAGACCGGTGACCTTTGCCTTCAATGGTGGACCCGGGTCCGCCTCGGTCTGGCTGCATATGGGGGGAATCGGACCGCGCCGGGTGGTTTTGTCCGATCGCGGGGACGCGTTGCCTCCGCCGGCCAAAATCGCAGACAACGAATCGACTTGGCTGGAAAGCACCGATCTGGTCTTCATTGATCCTGTTTCCACGGGATTCAGCCGAGCAGTGCGCGGGGAGGATCCCAAGCAATTCTATGGGTACAGCCAGGATCTTGCGAGCGTCGGAGATTTCATTCGAATCTGGACGACGCGCTATGCCCGGTGGTCTTCTCCTAAGATCCTTGCGGGCGAAAGCTACGGAACTACCCGTGCGGCGGGGCTGAGCCAATATCTGCAGGACAGATATGGAATGTACGTTAACGGCATAGTCTTGATCAGCTCAGTTTTGAACTTTCAGACGCTGGAGTTTGAGCCGGGGAATGACGTGCCTTATCCGCTTTTTCTCCCGACCTACGCTGCGGCGGCGTGGTACCACAAGCGGCTTCGTCCCGAACTGCAAGAGTTAACTTTGCCGGAGGTACTCAGTCAGGCTGAAGCGTTTTCCTCCGGCGATTATCTCCTTGCTCTTGCCAAGGGCGACGCTGCTTCTCAAAGCGACTTGGATCGTATCGCGAATCAACTTTCGCGGTTCACCGGTCTCGATGCCGATTACCTTAAGCAGGAAAATCTACGCGAACCGATCGAGCGTTTTACGAATGACCTGCTAAAGGACCAGAATCGGTCCATCGGGCGCTACGATAGCCGGTTCAGGGGGATCCGACTGCATCCTGGCACAGACGCCCAGGATTTCGATCCAAGTGACGAGGCCGTCAACGGCCCGTTTACTGGCGCCTTCAACGACTATGTCCGCCGCGAATTGAAATTTGAGACTGACTTGCCGTACGAAACCGTTGCAGAGGTGAACCCGTGGAAGCTGGCTGAGAACAAGTACTTGGATGTCGCAGCAAATTTGAAGGAAGCGATGAGCCGGAATCCCTATTTGAAGATATGGGTCTGTTGCGGTTATTACGACCTAGCCACGCCGTACTTCGCTGCCGAGCGCGTGGTCCGTGCCATGAATCTGGATCCGGCAATTCGGAACAACATTCAGTTCACCTTTTATGAGAGCGGCCACATGCTCTATATCGTGAGGGAAGCCCGTGAAAAGTTAAAGGACGATTTGGGACGGTTTTTGGCGGCGGCGCTCTCTATGAAGGCGATCAGCAGCAGCGACCGATGAGTGAGGCAGGAGAGCAGGAGTTGCAGGAGGTGATGCCTTCGTTCTTGCGGCCCCGAGAAGCGATAATTTTCCGGTCGCAGACCCGCCTTCGATTCAGCGGTCACTGGCTGGAAGAGCAAATAAGTTATCTACGGCAACTTATCGTTTGACGAACGCAGGGAAAAGAGTTACTAGCGATAACGTATCGAAGATAACTACTCGATGATCCTAATTCTATGAACACTTTTCCCGCAGCTCCAAGCTTTTTCCAGTCTTCGCACGAGGCGCACCAGGGATCGGCTTTCCCGGTTCGAAACCCCTGCCCGGCCCAGTGGATCAAGGCATTGTTACGGAGTTTTCCGGGCTGCTCCGAGGGCCGGACCGGCTCTGTTAAAAAGCTCCTGGATTCGTCCAGGCCCACCATGTCCTTTATTGCGACGCAGAGTGGTCCTTGGATCTATACTGTTGTCCCCTGGGAAGATTGACGATTGGCGCGGAAGTCCGTTTAGCAGAGGCGAACTCGCGCCTTCGCCCGTCGGAAATGATAAGCTGTGAACGTCAATGAATGATGAACGGCAGTCTCATCCACTGCTGGGCCGCAAGAAAAAGGGTCAGGGGTCGCTACGTCGAGCAGAGATTCTCGACGCGGCCAAGCAGTTATTCGTTGAGGAAGGTTACGCTGCCACGACGATCCGTCGAATCGCTGCGAAACTGGGTATCTCTTCTACCGCGCTCTACGTCTATTTTCCGGACAAGGAGGCAATCCTTCTGGAGATCTGTGATGCCACCTTTACGAAGCTTATCCAGGAATTGGACAGCGTTCGACGGGAGGCCACCCCTCCCTTGGACGCGCTGGCGAAATGTCTGGAGCGGTATATTCGTTTTGGTCTGGACCATCCGCATGAGTACGAGCTGACTTTTGTGACCCGGGGTTCGAAGGACCTCCACAGCCTGAAACCAGAAAACGAGAAGCTTGGAATGCAGGCTTTCGCTCAATTTACTGATTGTGTCGACGCAGTCGTGAGAGCCGGCCTGACGAAGACTCCAGACACGCACCGCCTGACTCAGCAGCTCTGGGCAGCAATTCACGGTTTGGTTTCCCTGCTTATTTTGAAACCGGATTTTCGCTGGGCCGAATTGAACTCGCTGATCAGCGGGCATGTCAGAATGTTAATTGATGGAGTGAGGAAAAAGGGCCAATAAACACCGTCGAGTTGCGCGCAGGTCGCTATCTATCTATGCAATTTCCGGATCTTCGAGGGCGTGCGGTGATTGTTACCGGAGCCGGCCGCTCACGAGGAATTGGCGCCGCAATCTGCCGCGCCTTTGCGGACCAGGGATGCAACCTCTTTTTTACAACCTGTTCGGCTTACGATCGGGAAATGTACCCTGATGATGGGGCTGCCGGCGGCGCTGAGCAGCTTGCTGAAGAGTTGCGGCAAAGAGCCGTTTTGGCCGGCTACATCGAAGCAGACCTGGCGCAATTGAATTGCGCTGAACAAATTCTAAACGGTGCCCTCGAGCTGTTTGGCGCACCCTCGATTCTCGTTAACAATGCTGCTCATTGCAGGAGAGACGGGTTCGAAAAGCTCGATGCCCGTGCACTGGATACGCATTACGCGGTGAATGTCCGTGGAGCTGCATTACTCTCAGTGGAGTTTGCGCGCAGATTTTCGGGCAAATCCGGAGGCCGCATCATCTACCTGACGTCCGGTCAGGATCTTGGTCCCATGCCCGGCGAGCTGGCTTACGCCGCTTCGAAAGGAGCTGTAACCGCATTCATGCGTTCACTTGCTAAAGAGCTGGGCGGAAAAGGAATCACCGTCAACGCTGTGGATCCCGGACCCACGGAGACAGGCTGGATGTCGGAAGATTTGAAAGCCTCCCTGATCGGCCAGAGCGCCGTCAGAAGACTCGGGCGTCCCGAAGACGCAGCTCGAATCGTTGTTTTCCTGGCCAGTGACGCGGCGGAGTGGATGAGCGGGCAAGTCCTCCACGCGCGCGGTTGCTGACTTCTTCAGACTCACTTTAGCGTGAGACGGGCGCCAGGTTTGTTCTTCAGAAGGGTAAGATAACGATGGGCTGCCTCTACGGTGCTCCGCAGGCCGCTGTCGGGCATGTTCCTGGCAATCTTGTGAAGATTAACTTGGCGCCAGTATTGAGCAGGGGTTAGAGCCGCTTGCAAACAGTAGATCTCCAGCTGGTCATATTTATCAAATTTTGCGAGATGGTAGGAGCTCTCCGCTAACAGATTCTCGATCGCCTCATAGGCTT
>JAFAKL010000262.1 GCA_019235445.1 Verrucomicrobiota bacterium
AGAGCGGCCCGATACTGCGCGCCGAGCGCCTGGCTAAGTGTTTCCCCGGTCTCGCCCCTGAGCGCATCTCGCAGGCGAGTGAGCAGATCGTCGTAGGTCAAGACATTCAAGCGGGCCTTGCGCCTTGGTATTTCCTGCTGGGCGAAGGCAACGAATTCGTGGTCCATCTGATGGAAATAACGGGTCCTCAGCCTCCGAAAATCGTCGCAGAGATCGAAGAAGGGATGCCTTGGCGCGGTCCCCGAACGTTTGGTGCACCGCTCGATCTCTGAACTTGATACGCTCTCTATCGCGAGAAGCGACTTTGGGGGTGCGGTCCGAAAATTGGCGCACACGGCGGTCAATTCTGCTTCGATCTTGGGGATGTCGCTGAGTGGAAAGTTCGACTCGCTTTTGTTTCGAGACAGATGCGGGTGACCTCTTAAGAGGCGGCCAAGAGTGGCGGCGCTTTTGCTCCATTGCCCTGCGATGGCACCTAACTTTGCTCCCAGCTGGTTTTTAATTTCGGTTGCCGGCTCCCGCTCGGGAGGAGGGATAATCACCAGGTCCGGATAGTTGAGTGTCTTCCAGAGCAGCTTGGTCCAGTGCGCGGGCGATCGGCCATGCGCGATCGCCAGTCGAGGAAGAAGTGCCGAACCTGCGTAAAAATGCCGGCGCCAAAAATCTCGCGCGGCTTCCTCAAAAATCGGCCCTGGATCCGTGAGCAACTCTGTGTCGAACAACATGCCACTCTCGAAGGCGTGATCGCGCAACTCCCGCTGGCAGAAGGCGTGAATGGTAAAAATTCGGGCGCTATCAAAGTTCTGCACGGCCAGATCCAGATCGCGGATCCCTTGTTCAACGTTGTTGCCCTCTAGATACTTCGCCACGAAATCGTCTTCCGACGCGCCAAGGCGCAACTCGTCCAGGGCGGCGCGCAGTCGTTTGCGCACGCGATTGCGCAGTTCCTTTGTCGCCGCCACGGTATAGGTGACAGTGAGGATCTCTTCGATCGGAATGCGGAGTTCCAGGACCAGCCGTAAGACGATGCCCGCGATGGTGAAAGTTTTTCCTGTGCCTGCGCTCGCCTCGACGAGTGTCGCGCCCTGCTCGAGCTCGGTCCGGGCAATTTGGAAGGGCTCGAGCGTTTTCATGGGATTGGTTCTGAGTTTCGCAGGAGCGGCCCGAAAACTTGCCGCGCCAGTTCTTTGAACTCTCCGTCCAACGGATCCTTAGCAAGGAAGCAAAAAGCGTAGTATCTGTTGCTCTTCTCAGGCGGGCCGGTCCATTTTGAACCGTTCCAAGTGCGCCGCGCTTTGTCCAATGGCGCAGACCGCGCGTTCTTTTTCGGGAAAAGCTCCGCTTGCGCGAAGGCCAATGCGCTCTCGGGAAAAAAGGGCAGCGGCCGGCTCAGTCCGCGCCAATAGATTTCCAGAAGAGATGCAATTACCGCTTGAGCCTCCGCGACTGGCGAAAACTTCCACCCTCCCTCATCGCTGCCGAGGAGTACTGTTTCGTGCGCTGTGCCAGGGTCTGCCGCGCAAAGGGCCAGATGATTGATCCAAGCTCGCAGCTTATCTTTGGACTTGAGCGGTGCACAACGGAACCGGACGATACGATCCCCATAGCGCGATTCAATCTGTCCCACGAGCGAGAAGGTATCGATCGGCAAATCGACCAGCAAAGGTTCGTCCGGCGCTTGACCGTGTAATTCGGGTTCAACTTTTTCGCCAAACTCGACCGCGGCACTGAGCAGCGTCTGAAAGTGTGCCGTTCCAATCTCGCCCAACGGTAACATGCCACGAGCGGCGAGCGCTTCCGCCGCTACTGGCCTGCGTTCAAGCACGTGGGCTACGAGTTCCTGTTTCAGCCAGTAACAATCCAGTGCATTCAGTTCAAAAGGCTCACTGTCCTCCAGCGCATCCTCATCCCGATCGAGACTGATTTGCAGCCGGCGTCGGATAAAATGCTTCGCGGGATTGTCAAAGAATTGGATGAGACTTTTCAGCTCGACGCGGCGCGCTTCTTCGCCCGGTTCAGGCAGCGGATCAGCGAAGAAGTCGGGCAGCGGTTGATTCGAATTAGCGCGCAAACTGCGGCTGGCTGCAGCGTTCGCTTCCGAGTAGCTGAACAATCCTTTGGTCTGCCGATCGAAGTACCGCGGACTAAAGGCATGCAAACGGTGCTCGGTAACAATCCATTCGCGTGCCTTTTTGTTGTTTGGAAATACGAAAGCTTGATCAAGGTAATCCAGCAATTCGCTGACCAGTACCGATGGAGGAATTTCCGCATTATCTATCGCTGATCGTCCGACGTAGCTGAGGTACAAACGCTCCCGGGCTGAGATCAAAGCTTCGAGGAAAGTGTACTTGTCGTCGTCGCGCGTCGAGCGATCGCCGCATTTCCGGTCCTGCGCCATGCGATCAAAACCGGGCGCCTGCGATGGCCGAGGAAAGTCCTGATCTCCCATTCCAACAAGGCAAATGATGCGGGCCGGAATACTGCGCATTGGTTGGAGCGCGCAAAAGGTCACCCCTCCGGTGAGAAAACCGCCGTGGTGTTCACCCTGGTCGAGCAACTGTTCAAGGTGATAGCGCACGACTCGGAATTCCACCATCTGATCTCCACCGACCAATTCGGCGCTCCGGCTCAATTGATCAAGAGCCATCCGGATGGTGCGCAGATCAGAAATTTCTTCGTTCGACTCGCCGAGAAAAAACTGGTCGATCACAGCGCCGAGCTCCTGCGGCCAATCGGATAGCGCACGAGCGACAGGCAACTCGAGTACGAGCTTAAACAAGGCTTCCAAAGCTGTGACAAAACGTCCGAGAACCTCTGCGTCCCCGCCTTCGATCTCATCGTAAGGCATGATGCCCTCGAACATGGCTTGATTGCGGCCAGCCATAGCGTAACCCAGTAGGCAGCGCTGGAGCCCAGTTCGCCAGGTATTGGCGTCCAGTTCGGTCAACTGAAGCGCCTTTCTGTGCTCCGCGTCAATTCCCCAGCGGATGCCGCTCCCGGTAATCCACTGCCGGATGCGTGTCATCTCTTCGTCGGTGAATGCGAAGCGGCGGCGAATGGGGAGCCGGTCCAGGAGCGAGAAAAGCTCTGAAGCTGTGCAGCGCCCGCCTGGCAGCGCAAGCAGGGACAGATAGGTTTCGATGGTTGGACTGGTGTTGCTAGGGCGCCGGTCTGCCACGCTGAAGGGAATGGATTGCCGGCTGACCTCGGGATAGGCGAATACAGTGTTGATGAAGGGGCCGTATTTTTCGATATCCGGAGTCATCACCAGGATGTCGCGCGGTTTCAGTGTCGGATCCTGTTCGAAGCGTTCCAGCAAGTGATCGTAAAGCACCTCAAGCTCTCTCATCGGTGAATGACAGGAGTGGACCTCAATCGATCCGTCGGTGGCGTGAACGTCCGTTTTCGGATTTTTCTCAACACCACGATTGCGCGTGTGGAAGATGTCCCTCTGCAGCGTCTGCAGCATACCCTCGCCATCGGGCTCCACGAACTGCTCAGGCTGTTCCTGCATGACAAAACCAGCTCGTTCATCGAGGTCAACCCGCACTTCCGTAAAATCGCGGTTCGGTTTGCCGAGCGAGGTCAGAAGCGGATTGCCGGTCGGCAGATCCTCTTCTCGTACTGTCAGGCCCCGGTCGGCAAGCTTACTCAGCAAGGTGGCCTTCATCTTGGGCGAAAGATCCTGTCCGTGGTACTCCCGCGATGGATCGAGCAAAAAAAGGTTTACCTGGCAGTGCCTGGAAAGTTCGATCAAGACGCGCAGGTAGAAAGGCGGCAGGGAAGACAGGCCAAAGATCGAAACGCGCTCGGGGAGGCGATTCTGCGGTGCCGAAGTCATCGTTGCGCTAAGCGACTCGTGGATCCTGGCGAGGTGCAGCCGCTCGCCCGTTCCGGCGAGCTTTCTCCACAAAGTCGCCTGCCAATCGTTCTCTTCGCCGTTGCGTTCCCAGCGCATCAGCATCTCGGGCCGATACACCAGATACTGGTCAAACAGACGAGCGATTTTTTCCGATAATTGGAACGTTTTGAGCCCGTCCTCGTCAGTCAGGTAATTCTTGACCGGCGCGAATTCCTTTTGCCGCGCGAGATCAGGCAAAAGGCGGCTTATTTTCCAAGTCATTGCCTCCACGGTGAATTCCTCTTCAGGCGCCATTTCGGGAAAAAAGGCGCGCAGGGTTCGCCCAATGATGGCACGGGGGAAGGGGAACTCGCAATTCATGCAGATTCTTGAGATCTGCGCGATCTGGAGCGAAAGCCAGCGCGCCATCCCGCGGCTCTGGACCACGATCACTTCGGGGGCAAGTGGAGAGCGGGAGCTCAGAGGCGCGGCTATGGCGGCGTTAAGCTGAAGTGCCAGCTGCTCGAGACGGTTGCTGGTGTAGAGTTTCATGGCGGAGAATGGCCCAACGGTTCTCGGGCCAGCGCTTTATCTTTGCCCACTTTTGCCGATTATCCATACCGCATTGCAGGTCTCCCACGGTTCCGTTTTTATCCCGGTTTGCGAAATTTCCAAAAGAAAGAATACGAATGTGAGCAGCAGGCGCCGAACTGGCGCTAGCGTACTCGATGGCCCGTCTTCGTTTTTGATCGGGATTGCAGAACGGTGGCGATCTCCCTAGTTTTCAAGGGATGACCTGTTTTCGCACCATTTGTTTGGCAATTTCGGTCTTCCTTTTCGAAGCATGCAGCGTGACCGAGCAAACACCCAGCGACGTCAGCCAGAAATTCGAAGAAGGAATAAAGGGAAAAGGCAAAATCGTTCCCGAAGATAAGGATCACTCGCAAACAGGTTCCTCCAGCGACTCTCCAGTGATCAACCCTGCCGGCGTACCGCAGTCATAGCGAAACGCCCTGTTAGAGGAAGAAATCGATCCGCACCCTGGATTATCTACCTGGGACCGCGCCACCGAGATGCGCGGGCGCGTGAAACGTCCTGCAACGGAGCACGCCCGGGGGAATGAGAATGACGAAGCGCTTCCTCGATTTCTTTGGCAGTCAGGCCATCGGTTTGATCGTACGGCTCGTAATGCAGGTCGTGGTAACGTTGAAAAGCGAGCAACTCGTTTCCGTAGCCTTTCCGGATCACGGCAAAATCTATGCGCCGTTCCATCCGGGTTTCCAGACTTGGAAAGCGCTCGTAGAGCCAGGAAAATAGCGCTTCCAGGAAGGGACCGTGACGGCGATCTTCTTCGGCATGACAAAGTTCGTGAGCAAGAACCCCTATTATGACGCTGCGCCCCATCCTCGCGGCGTCCTCTCGGCTTAGGTCGAGATGGATTTCCTTCCCCTCAAGCCACGTGGCCATCACGTAATCTTCAGTGTCGATGACCTTGAGTTTTAACGTCATCCCACGCAGCTCCGGAAAGGAGGTTGCCATCATCGTTCTGGCTAGAGCAATAAGGTTCGACTTCTTCATGGCTTCGAATTGATAATTGCCGACGGATCTCCGGACGTCGAGCGATGGAATGGGCCCGGTCAACTTGACTTATCGGACCCCAATCTTACCCTCTCTTATACAACCATTCCTCATCTCTGAACTCAAGGGACGCTGGGTCGAACTGATCAACCAAGTCCACCGCGGAGGCAAATGAACATTCGATTAGGTTATGCGCTCCTCCGTGATCGGCGCGTCTCGATACGGGCTAAACTGATTGCACTGGGCATAGGCGCAGCCTCGGTTGGTGCGATCGAGCTGCTGGAGCTCCCGGTCGAGGGGGTGCTCGGCGCTCTGTTGCCCTTTGTCGGCGCCGCCGGCGATCTCGCCTTGGACGGCGCGGAAGCTATCATCGGTCCCGTTCTGATCGCCAGTCTCCTGCTGCCCTATCTCGCGCCCGCCGAGATCGTTGAACAAATCCGCGCTGAACGCGCGCGCGCTTCCTGAAACGGTCGGCGTTCACCGTTCGCCGTTCGCGGGTGCAGGGTGCAGGGGGCGCAGTCAGGACATCGGTAACACTTATGGGTCAGGACATCGGTAACACTGGTAACTGTTTAGTTCATGATTTGATTCTGTCATCTGTGAACTTATCTCGGGCGACGAACTGGCGCCCAGACTTATCCATAATCGCCCCGGGCCGGTGGGTTGCGAGAATGCCTGGGACAGGTACGCTACGTCGCAGCAGCACGCCGGCCCGGAAAAAGGCGATTGTGGGTAAGTCGCGAGTTGCGGCCACCCGACGGCAGGGAGCTATCAGGATAGGCTGCACCGTTGAACCGTGAACGGTGAACGGTGAACGTATTGACAAACGCCGTCACACCCCGATACTTGCAGGAATAGCTTTGATGTGAGTACTCCCTCCGCTCTCCCCGAATTGGCTTCCGCACCGACACCGGCTGGCGGAAGGGCCGATCTTCGGCCGCAAAACATTAATGATGCAGTCATCCGACTGGCTGGAAATTCGCAGGATGGCATCCAGACTGCTGGAGCTATGCTGGCCCGCTTGGCCGGTCGAAGCGATCAGGAAGTGATGACCTATATGACCATCCCGTCCACCATCTCGGGCGGCCCTTCGATTTTCCAGGTTCGGATCGGTTCGGGAGAAGTACTCTCGGCAGGCGACGAGGCCGATTTCCTGGTGGCTTTTTATCAGCACAGTTACGAAGACCACGTCGGTTCTTTGAAAGAGGGCGGAATTTTACTCTACGATTCGGACCAGGTGCAACCCGATCTTACCAACAAGCGCTTCGTTCACGTCGGCGTCGCCATTACCGGTCTGACGGTAGAGGCGCTCGGCGGAACGGCGAAAGACAAGGGCAAGAATATCTTTGTTCTCGGACTTATTGCCGCGATTTTTCATCTGGATACTGAGAAGCTGATGGCGCTGATCCGAGAACGTTTTGGCGGAAAAAACGAAAGCATCGTTAACACCGCGCTCATGGCGTTTCAAGCGGGGTTGAGCTATCCGGTCGGGACTCTGCTGGCAAAACGCTACCAATTCGAAGTGCGGCCGAAAGCCGGGGGACGCGGCCAGGTAACGATGGATGGAAATCAGGCGCTCGCCTACGGCTTGATTGCGGCCGGCGTGCGTTACGGTGCCGGTTACCCAATTACCCCCTGGTCGACGGTAATGGAGATTTTGCGCTCCGAGTTGCCGAAGTATGGTGGTCTGTTTGTTCAGGCAGAAGACGAATTGGCTGCCGTGTCGCTCGCGCTCGGCTTTTCCTATTCCGGTTATCTGGCAGTGACTGGAAGCGCCGGTCCGGGGATTTCGCTCAAAACTGAGGCGATCGGTTGGGCGTCGATGGCCGAGATACCGCTCCTGGTCGTGAATGTCCAGCGCGGAGGACCGAGCACAGGCTTACCGACCAACGTGGAACAAAGCGATCTTTACCAGGCAGTTTTCGGCAGTCATGGTGATAGCCCTCGGGTGGTGTTGGCGGCGGCCAATGTCGAGGATTGTTTCTATGTCGCCTTGGAAGCTGCGCGAATTGCTCGCAAATACAGCACGCCAGTCTTGATTCTGAGCGACGGTTCTCTGGCCACGCGAATCGAAGCCTTTGACGAACCGGACCTTGAATCAATCATGGTGGATCCGCGACCCGACCTCACCCCGCGGCCCGAGGGATACAATCCCTACCCGGTTGAGGGGATCACAAGGCATGCACCTCCGGGAACGCGAATGCTGAGCGGAAAATACCCGGTCGTAACAGGCCTTGAGCATGATCAAATGGGGCATCCGACCGGTCGCCCGGCACTGCATATGGCGATGACCGCGAAGCGCCGGCGTAAACTCAAACAGCTGGCCGAGGAAATCCCTCTACCCGAAACTTACGGCAGCCCGGAAGGCGAGATCCTGATAGTCGGCTGGGGTTCGACTTTCGGGCCAATTCGCGAAGCCGTGGATCGTGCGAAAGCGCGCGGCTCTGCCGTGTCATCGTTGCACTTGCGGCATCTGCATCCTCTTCCGAACGGTCTCGAGAACGTTTTTGCCCGGTTCGGCCGAGTCATTGTTGCCGAAATGAACGACGAAGGTCTTTACGGATTCGGCCAGCTGGCCACTCTCCTGCGAGCCAGGTTTTGTGACCCGAAAATTCAAAGCCTGACGAAGACGGACGGATTGACCTTTCGGGTAAAGGAAATTTTAGAAGGAATTTTATCATGAGCGCTGACAACAGTACCGCCGCAACAATTACGCCTGCCCCGGAAAAATTGACGAAAAAGGCCCTGACGGCCGATCATCCCACCTGGTGCCCAGGATGCGGAGATTTCGCGGTCCTGGCGGCTTTTTACAAGGTTCTGGAACGGCGTCAGCTCCCGCATGAGAACATCGTGACCTTGGCAGGGATTGGCTGCTCATCCCGCTTTCCCTATTTTGTTAATTCGCACGGGGCGCACTTCATTCACGGGCGTGCCGTTCCGCTCGCTTCCGGCGTCAGTCTGGCTCGTCCGGATCTCCATGTTTTTCTTTTCGGCGGCGACGGCGACGGGTTCTCGATAGGCGGCAATCATCTTGATCACGGTGCCCGGAAGAACATCCGGATGACCTACGTGATCATGGACAATTTTGTCTATGGTTTGACGAAAAAGCAGACGTCACCGACTTCTCCAATCGGCTACAAATCCAAGACTGATCCGACCGGAGCGATTGATCAGCCGGTGAATCCGATCAAAAAACTGCTCGCGGCAGGGGCGACCTTTATTGCACGTACCCACGCTACACAGATCAATCACATGATTC